>JBDTNW010000255.1:0-3373 GCA_039933575.1 Pseudolysinimonas sp.
GCGAGAGCGGATGCCAGGGGAGCCTGCTCGGGACGCGCGTAGTGCACGTTGCCGGTCGCGAGCACCGCCAATCCCAGGTCGCGTGCGAGGTCGGCGAGGGCGCCGTTGCGGTCGGAGTCGAGCGGATCCCCGCGATCGGTGAGTTCGACGACGACGTTGTCGCGACCGAACCGCTCGGTGAGTGCGGTCAACTCACGTTTCGCCCCGTCGAGCCCGTGTACCTCAAGCGCCTGCCGAACGGTGCCCTTGCGGCAGCCGCTCAGCACCACCCAGTGCCCTTCCGCGGTGTCGCCGAGTTCGTCGAGGTCGTACCTCGGGCGACCCTTCTCGCCGCCCTGGAGGTGCCCGCGAGTTAGAGCCTTCGACAGCCGGTGGTAGCCCTCCTGCCCTCGGGCGAGCACCAGTAGGTGCGCACCTTCGGGATCGGGGATGCCGTTTTGTGGCTTACTGAGGCCGAGCGAGAGTTCCGCGCCGTAGATGGTCGACATCCCGTGCGCCTGGGCGGCCTCGGCGAACCGCACCGCGCCGTAGAAGCCGTCGTGATCGGTGAGTGCGATCCCCTCCAACCGCAGCCGCTTCGCCTCTTCGACCAGGTGCTCGGGCATACTCGCCCCGTCGAGAAACGAGTACGCCGAGTGCACGTGCAGTTCGGCGTAGGGCACGAGCGGTTCGGTCGCCTCGGGAACGGCTTCGGGTGCCTCGTACTTGGGACGGCGGTTGTTCCAGGTGGCGCCATCTTGGATCGGGCCTTTGCCCGACATCCGTCGTTCCAGCTCGCTCCAGGTGTGCGGCGGGTTCTGCCACCCCATTAGTCGGTAGCCATTCGTAGGCTGGGACGATGGATGCCCAGATGCCGAGAATCCAGACGCCGACCATCGAGGTCAAGCCCGCGCTCGGCCGGTACGACGACTTCTACGAGGTCGTCGGGGTGAAGAAGCCCGGCGGTGGCGGATGCTGGTGCATGAGTTACCGCGACTCCCGGGTGCCCAACGACCAGCGTGGCGCGTACATGGAGGGGGAATGCGCGACCTCTCCCGGACCGGGGGTCCTCGTCTACGTCGACGGCGAGGTGGCGGGCTGGTGCTCGGTCGCCCCGCGCTCCACCTACCGCCGGCTGATGAACTCCCGCACCATCCCGTTTCTCGACGAGCGTGACGCCTGGTCGATCGTCTGCTTCGTGGTGCGTGCCGGCTATCGCAAGCGTGGTCTCATGCACGCGCTGCTGAAGGGTGCGGTCGAACACGCGCGCGCGAATGGCGCTCAGGTCGTCGAGGGCTACCCGATCGAGACCGGCGGAGACCGGGTGGATGTCATCTCGGGCTACGTGGGGACGACCGAGCTGTTCGAGGCCGCGGGCTTCAAGCGCGCGGCGGAGACGACCGCGCACTCCGGCGGCAAGGAGCGTTGGATCATGCGTCGGGAGTTCTGAGTGCCCGAGATCATTCCCCCGGATGTTGGGGTCGCCAAGTTCTTGCGACGTTCTGACGGTCGGATTGACCGCTACCCGCGACGACTGGTCGAGCGTGGTCTGCTGCTGCGTTGGATCGCCGAGCGTGCGTTCCACGCCGACGAACGGCTGACCGAAGCCGAGGTCAACGACCGTCTGATGGTCTACGCCGACGACGTGGCAACCCTGCGCCGCTACCTCGTCGATCATCAGCTGCTCGATCGAGACGCCGACGGGAGCCGTTACCGACTCTGCGGCTGACCGGGTTTCAGCCGTAGCGGGCTCAGTCGTAACGGGCTCAGTCGTAACGGCCATGAGCCCACCACCCTCGGGTGTCGAGCACCAGCAACCACGCCTCACCCGACGCGTCGACCATCTGGAACCGTTGTGCCGTGCGAGCGGTCGCCGGATCCCACCAGCGTTCCTCGAGCGGCCACGGTCCCGCCCACGCGGTGAGATCGCGGCGTGCCCCGGTCGGCGACACGATGACGGCCGGTGAAGCGCTCAATCCTCCCCGGGCGTCGACCGCCACCGGACGTCCCCGCACATCTTCGACGGTGATCTGCCGGGGGATCTCGTACACCGTCGACGGATGCGGCGGGGGCACCGCTCCCGGCCACGGCCGCTTCGGGTCGCGCGCCACGACCGGACGATCCCCCCAGGCGACCCTCTGCTGACGGTCGGCCGGCATCCGTCCGCCCGTCGGGATCGCCGTGCCGACACCCTCGTGCCCGAGCATTCCCTGAACCCGAGAGAGCCCGGAGTGCACACCCTCGTCGGGTCCGGTGCCCCAGATGCCGCGTTCGTGCGCGCCGACCGGGTCGACGGTCTCGGGGGCGAGTCGCACCCGTGCGACGGGGGACCGCAGTTCGCCCGAAATCCCGTCCAACTGCCAGCGCACCCGGTCGACGACCTCGCTCGCGGTGAACGACCTCGGATGCAGCCAGACCCGGTCGCTCGCCTCACCGTCGGCACCGACCAGTTCGACGCGCAACGCCGTACAGACCAAGCGCTGCTCGAGCAGGTCGTCGAGAAAGCGCTCCGACGCTGTGCGGATGCCGAAGGCGATCTGGTCGACCCGGTCGAGCGGGGGTTCGAAATCGACGACGGCATCGACATCTCGAGGGGGGATGCGCGGGGTCGCAGGCCGAGGGTCGCGACCGCCGGCGAGGGCGTGCAGTCTCGCGCCGAGCGGACCGAAGCGGGCCACGACATCCGCTTCGGCCAGTGCGGCGAACTCGCCGAGCGTGCGGATGCCAAGCCGGGGGAGCAGCGACACCAGCTCGGGATCTTCGAGCAACTCGACCGGAAGGGGGGCGAGGAAGTCGGCAACCTCACCCGCCGGAACAATGGTCACCAGGTCGACCCCAGAACCCACGCCCGACTGCACCCACCTCGCTGCACGCTCAGCTGCGAACAACCCGTCGGCGATACCGGCCCGCGGGTTCGGCACCCCGAGTTCGGCCAGAGTGCCGAGCAGCGTCAGAGCGGCCGCGCGTTCGCCGCCGTAGTATCTCGCCGGTCCGCGTGCGCGTACCGCCAGCATCCCCGGCCGCAACGGATGCACCCCCGGCAGCGAACCTTCCAGCGCCGTGAGCACCGGCTCGAACGCGCGGGCATCAAGTGTCGGGTCGTAGCGGATCAGATGGATGCCGGGGCACCGTGCCTGCGCTTCGCGCTGCCGCATCCCGCGCTTGACGCCCTCGGCACGCGCTGACCGTGAGCAGGCGAGCACGATGTTCTTGTCGATCAGCGCGATCGGCGCCTCGGCGGGCAGCCGCTCGGCCTGCGCGTGCGCGTATACCGGCCAGTCAGGACACCACAGCGCGAGGAGGCGAGGTTGCCGCAAGGAATCGAACATGTGTTCGAGTGTGCCACCTTCCTCCGACGCCGTCACTACTCGTTTGCCCTCGGCACTGCGAGGGG
>JBDTNW010000256.1:0-3369 GCA_039933575.1 Pseudolysinimonas sp.
GGACGAAGTCGCCAATGAACTGCAGGCACGCCGCTACGTCGCCCCGGAGGTCGCGCACCAGCGCGCCCACGCACGTCGAATCGATGTATTGGTACGCCATTTGCTGCACAGTCTCGCCTGGCAAGCCACCGGTCAGCCCCTCGTACGGGGTCAAGATTGTCTCAAGATCGGCTCAGATCGTGTGCTCGTCGGCGCGGGCGCGAGCCTCGACGGCGTTCAACCTCACAGCATCCGAGGCGGCACGCAGCAGGTCGTCGTAGCGCGCCCCGCTCTCGCGGGTGGTGGCAATCCCGTGGAAGATCGAAGCCTGAAAGCGATTTTGAGCATCGAGTTGGGTCGCCAGCACGGCATCCCGGATGTTGTCCGCGATGGCTTCCACCGACTCGGTTGTCGGCGGCTCCATCAACATCACGAAACGCGGGGACGTGAGGCGTCCGATGACGGACGCGGTGGGTGCATGCATCAGGGTCACCCGTCCCGTAGCACGGATGGCTGCGTCGCCCGCCCCACGGCCGAACGCGATGTTGACCTCTTCGAGTTCGGAGATCTCGATCACCAGCATCACCAACGTCTTTCGCTCGCGAATGGCGCGCATGAGCCACGACTCGGCGACCTCGCGAAAGGTGAGGGGCGGAAGCATCCCGTCGATGACGACGCGCTGGCCAAACTCGGCGTCGATCTGATCCCCGATCCTGAGCCGATCGGATTGGATGGACGACAGCGCCAAGGTGCCGACTATCGTCGCGACAATCTCGAGGAGCGACGATGTCGCTGGACCGAACAGCACCACGTAGGCGGGAGTATCGGGTCCGAGCACCACAAAAGTCACCGATCGAGCTACGTAGAAAGCGCTCGCGAAAGTGAGTGCCACGGAGAGGAACCGCGCTGCCGTGAGCTTCCGCAAGTCGCGAGACCCGAATTCGATCCCGGCGAGAGCGAGGAAGACGCCGGCGCCGAGGTAGGTCGAGGCCAGGCTCGAGTGCAGGAGGCCGTCGGGGCCCGACATGATCCGGGCTATCGCGACAAACGCGCCGGCAAGCACGACGATCAACAGCAGCGACCGCTTGCGATTGGCGACGCGCGCTCCTGCCCACAGGAGACCCGTCCCCGTCACGTAGAAGCCGTTGCCCACCGCGAATGCCCACCAGTTCTCCGGCGAACTGGTCGCGATCAGGCTCGCGAATGCGGCAAAAATGATGCAAAAGTAGCCGACGCTCCACAACCGGCCGGCCGAATCGTTGCGGCGCAGTAGCGTCTCGAGAAGAAACATCGCTCCAGCGCTGATAGTGGCGATAGTGCTGACCACGTACAGCGTGGGCACGTCGAAGAGAATCATGCGGAGACGCTCCCCATGCTCGCTGCGGCAGCATCCTTGTGCTCGGTGGGGACCGAGATCCGGAAGGTAGTTCCAATCCCCAGTTCGCTCGAAGCGCTCAGTTCTCCCCCGTGCCGGTGGATGATGTCGCGCGCGATGCTGAGTCCGAGCCCGGTGCCGACGGTACGGGATGTCTGGGCCGACTTCGTGCGATAGAAGCGGTCAAAGATGCGCGGCAGATCGGCCTCGGGGATGCCCTGGCCGGTGTCGCGAATCTCCACATTGATGGAGCTGCTTTCGACCAGAACCGCCACGGTCACCGTGCCCCATTCGAGGTTGTACTTGATGGCGTTGGTGATCAGATTGTCGAGTACCTGCCGGATCCGCATCGGGTCGGCTGTTGCCGGGGCGCTCCGGGCACCTTCGAGGGTGAGTTCGACCTCCCGCTCGTCGGCCATGATCTGGTGAGCCTCGACCGAGTCTCGGGCGATCTCGGAGATGTCGCACGGGATGAAGGTCATCGCGAGCTGCTTGTCGGCGTCGCTCGCGGCGTTCAAGAGGTCGGTGACGATGAGGAGCAGCCGTTCCGAGTTTGCGTACGCGACCTCCAGCATCCGCCGTGTCTCGTCCGACATGTTCTCGTCGTCGCGCACCAGATCGAGGTACCCGAGAATCGAGGTGAGCGGCGACCTCAGTTCGTGCGACACGGAGCCGATCAATCCGTCGCGCGCTCGCACAGCCTCAAGTTCCTTGGTGATGTTGTTGAGCGCAATGACGCCGCCGTCGTAGTTGCCGTCACGGTCGTGCAGGATGCGACTGCTCACCAAGTGGGCAACGCGTCGGCCGCCCGGGTCTCCGACCCAGATCACCAGGTTGTCGAAGGCCTGCCCTTTGAGAGCGCGCGTCAGCGGGCGGTTGCCTTCGTCATAGAGGGTCACGCCATCGGCTTGGTAAATGAGGGGGTGCACGACAGCATCCGCGGGCGTTCCGAAGTCGGCAAGGTCCTTGCGTTGCGCGCGATTGACGAAGGTGACGGTGCCGTCGCGGTCGAAGGCGATGACCCCGAAATCGACCGCATTCAGAACCTCGCTGAGGAGCCTCTCCTCGCGGTTGGCCTTTTCAAGGGAGGTCTGCACCATGACGGAGTGCTGGCGCAACAGGCTGGCTTGCGCGCGGGCTCTGCGGGAACCCGTGTAGATCGCACCGGCGACGAAAGCCACCAACACCGGCACGACGATGAACGAAAGGAAGTCAGCGCTGGTCACCGGGTCCGGTCGAACGAGGCGCAGCACGAACAGTGCTGCGATCGTACCCACCGTCGCCAGCAGGGTGATGTTGCCTCTGAAACTGCGGGCGATCCACACCACAGGCAGGAGAACCAACAGGCCGATTCCCGTGCTGAACGCACTTTCGCGAAGCACCAGGATGCCGACGATGTCGGCGAATGGCACGAGCATGCCCCAGAAGCGCGGGATCTTGTCCCACGGAACGAGCGCCGCCAACGCCGCCAATACGAAAAAGAACGCCACCGCGCCGAACATGAGGGGCGATGCGTAGAGAGCGGGTGAAACGATGAACGCCGCGATGACCACGACAAGGGTGGGACCGGAAATCAGCAGTTGAGATGACAGGATCCCCGCCGCGACCGGACCGCGCGTTTGCGGTCCCTGCGCCTGCTCGCTGCCCGCCACAGTTTCAGGCTACCGACCCCACCTTCCGCGTGCGCGACCCAGTGAGGGTGGCGTCCGTTTGGGGGTCAGATGCTGAAGCCGACCCGACTAACGTCGGAGCGATCGGTGGGCGGCCATTGGCCCCCGACATCTGACTTCGTCAGATGCTGAAGCCGATCGCTCTCATCATGTCGCGCCCATCGTCGGTGATCCGTTCGGGACCCCACGGCGGCATCCACACCCAGTTGATCCGAAAGCGGTCGACGATCCCATCGAGCGACTGGGCGGTCTGCTCTTCGATGACGTCGGTGAGGGGGCAACCGGCTGAGGTCAGCGTCATCGAGATGACGAGTGCGTCGTTTTCGTCATCCCAGGCGAGGTCGT
>JBDTNW010000257.1:0-3350 GCA_039933575.1 Pseudolysinimonas sp.
CCAGACGATCGACGTGCCCCCGTTGACAGTCTGGAACCGCCACTCGGATTCCGCCCAAGCGACCAGTGTGCCGAACAGTCCGGTGAAGTCGGTCAACCGGTAGCCGAACACGTCAGGCGAGTTGACCACAGTCAACGTCTCGATGACCGTACTGCGATCAGACAGCACCAACTGACGGGTCTGACCAACGGCATCCCAAGCCCCGGTCTGGTCCTTGACGGCGACGACGGCGGGAAGCACCCCGTACTTCGGGTAGAACCGGCTCGGATCGTGGGTCGTGATATTCGGGAAGGCGCGCTCGATCGGAATCGCGACCAATCCAGATGCTGAAGCTGATCGCGTTCTCATGGGAGGGATTCGAATCCGATCACGATTCGGTCGGGTGCTAGTCGAAAGCCTTGTTGACGTGGAACGGCAAGGCGAGCGCGAGCGAGATGGCCCCGAGACCACCGAGGAAGGCGACGCTGCGCCACCAGTCGGGCAGGTCGAAGGCGTAGCCGAGGAGGGCGAGGCCGCCGACGAAGAGGACGATCGAGACCAGGAACGCGAACATCTTCATGCGCTCATGCTACCGGCGAGATCGGCTACGACCGCGGGAAGTGCAGCGCACAGGTCGAGGATCGTGAACGGCCCGCCTGCCGATGCTCGACGAGCGGCCTCGCCGTGGATCCAGGCCGCCGCCGCCGCGAATGGTGCGAGGTCTGTTGCGTCGGAGTGCGTGGCCAGCAACGACCCGAGGATGCCGGCGAGTGCGTCGCCCGCACCGGCTGTCGCGAGCCACGGCGTCGCGTTGCGAACCCGCAGGATGGCGCCGTCGGGCGACGCCACAAGGGTTTCTGCACCCTTGAGGAGCACGACTGCACCGAAGTCGGCGGCGGCCTTCCGAACCGCGGCCTCCCGGTCCTCGACAATGTCGTCTCGCGTGACGTCGAGCAGCCTCGCCAGCTCCCCTGCGTGAGGCGTCAGCACGACCGGACCGCCGACCTGCCCCCACAGATCGAGCGCACCGGCGTCAAGGACCTTCGGCACGGTGTCGGCGAGCGCCGGTTCGAGCACCATGTTGCTGAGTTCGTCGCGGCGCACCACCGGATCCCAACCCGACCCCAGCACCCAGGCCTGCACGCGGCCCTCTACTGTCACGACTTCGGGGCGCCGCTGGAGGACGAGCCGCGTCGCACGTCCAGGACCGAGGTAGCGCACCATCCCGACTCCGACGTGAAGTGCGGCTTCGAC
Source organism: Pseudolysinimonas sp. (assembly GCA_039933575.1). Lineage (GTDB taxonomy): Bacteria > Actinomycetota > Actinomycetes > Actinomycetales > Microbacteriaceae > Pseudolysinimonas_A. Next base: position 1,234 of record JBDTNW010000257.1, read on the forward strand.
ACCGAGCACCGCGGCACCCGGATACCGGGGGGAGCCCGTGACGAAACCAACCACGCCACGGGAGTATTTGTCATCGCCGTCCGCCGGGATCGCGACGCAGGCTGCGGCGGCGTTGCGGCCGAACAGGTCCCCTGAGGCTCCGCTGGCTTTCGAGTTGGCGATCACGGTTCAACGATAGGTTGGCGCGGTGTCCACCGCCCCCGTTTCGAGTAACAGCACGCCGATCAGCATCCCGAATCGCGTGATCGTCTTCGACTACGGCGAGGTGCTCTCGATGTCTCAGAGCGAGCACGACAGGCTCGGAATCCTGGGCACGGCGGGCGCGTCAGCCGACACTTTCTGGCCGGCGTATTGGAAACACCGCGACGACCTCGATCGGGGCACCATCACGATCCCCGACTACTGGGCTCGCGTCGCTGACGACCTGGGTCTGGCCTTCGATCCTGCTCAGGTGCAGCGGTTGTGGGCGATCGACTTCCGCTCCTGGATCAGTGTCGAGCCGGGGTCGATCGACATCCTGAACCAGCTGCACGACGGTGGCACCCGCCTGGCGCTGCTGTCGAACGCGGGCTTCGACTTCGGCGAGCCCTTCCGGCGGGCGCCGTTTGCTCGCTACTTCGAGAAGATCTTCGTGAGCGCCGAACTCGGGATGATCAAGCCCGACCCCGCGATCTACCAGCACGTGCTCGACGAGTTGGGAATCGAGGCATCCGAAATGGTGTTCATTGACAACAAGAAGGTCAATGTGGAGGGTGCCGAGTCGCTCGGCATCACCGGACACGTCTTCACGGCGGTCCGCGAACTGCGCACCTTCCTGACATCCCTTTCGGAAAGCACCAGCTCGTGACGACCCTCTTCGATCCGCTCGACCTCCGTTCTGTGCACATCCGCAACCGCGTCTGGGTGCCGGCGATGTGCCAGTACGCCGTCGAGGCGAAGGACGGCATCCCGACCGAGTGGCACCTCGTGCACCTCGGGTCGTTCGCGGGCGGTGGCGCCGGACTCATCGTCGCCGAGGCCACCGCTGTCGTTGCCGAAGGTCGCATCTCGCCGCACGACACGGGGATCTGGAACGCAGCTCAGGTGGAGGGCTGGAAGCGGGTCACCGACTTCGTGCACTCCCAGGGAGCGGTGATCGGCCTGCAACTCGCGCATGCCGGGCGGAAGGCATCCAGCTATCCCGGGTGGGGCACCTCGTCTCAGGGAACGATCCCGATAGCCGAGGGTGGCTGGCCGACGGTGTCGGCGTCGGCGATCGCGTTCGGCGACTACGACCCCCCGCGCGCGATGACCACCGACGAGATTCAGGATGTCGTGGCTGCGTTCGCGGCGGGAGCTCGCCGGGCGATCGACGCGGGCTTCGATCTCGTCGAAATCCATGCCGCGCACGGGTATCTGGTGCACCAGTTCCTGTCGCCCCTGTCGAACCACCGCACCGATTCGTACGGCGGGTCTCTCGAGAACCGCGCCCGTTTCCTGCTCGAGATCCTGCGCGCCGTGGCTGCGGAGCTCGGACCCGACATCCCGGTGCTGGTTCGTTTCTCGGCGACCGACTACGCGGAAGGCGGGTGGGATGAGCAGCAGACCGCGGTCGTCGCTGGCTGGTGCCGCGATGCGGGAGCCGACCTGTTCGACATCTCAACCGGCGGGTTGGTGACCGGGGTGACGATTCCCTCGGGTCCGGGTTACCAGGTTCCGTTCGCGCAGTATGTGCGCACCGAGGCCGGGGTACTGGTCAACGCGGTTGGTCGCATCACCGACGCGCGGCAAGCCGCCGACATCGTTGAGTCGGGTCAGGCGGATGCCGTCATGATCGGCCGCGAGGCGTTGCGCGACCCGCATTTCGCCCTCCGTGCGGCGACCGAACTCGGCGTCGATCTGGACTACTGGCCGCCGCAGTACCTGAGGGCGCGCGCCCCGCTCTGAGCGGAGGCCATTTCTGGCCTCCGCTGCGGCGCCAGCGCCGACGACCGTCCCGGTCGTCGGGTCACAGAGGCCGTGTTGGCCACGGAGGAGCGGCTAACGCCCCCGGCGGGTGGCATCCTGCACTTCGCCGACGAGAGTCTCGATGATGTCCTCGAGGAACAGCACGCCGTGCGTGACACCGTGCTCGTCGA
>JBDTNW010000258.1:0-3344 GCA_039933575.1 Pseudolysinimonas sp.
TTGGGGATCCCCAGGCTCCGGCGCGCGCGCGCCGTCGGGCCGCCGTGCTCGCAGCGCAACGCGAAGAGATGCAACGCGTCGTCGACCAGCTGATCGCCTCCGAAGAGCTCGGTGACGGCGATGGCAACCTCGCCATGCTCGATGGGGACGACGTGCGCAACGCCCTGATCGATGAGACCGCGGTCGAGCTCGACGACGCCGACGCACTAGCCGGGCCGTTCGCGCACATCGTCGTCGACGAAGCGCAGGAACTCACCGATGCGCAGTGGCGGATGCTGGTGCGTCGGTGCCCATCCAAGAGTTTTACGATCGTCGGCGACCGCGCTCAGGCACGCCACGGGTTCACCGAGTCGTGGCAAGACCGCCTGCGCCGGGTCGGGCTTGACGACATCCACATCTCTTCGTTGACGATCAACTACCGCACCCCGGAAGAGGTGATGGCGGTGGCAGAACCGGTCATTCGTGCGGTGCTGCCCGACGCGAACGTGCCGACCTCGATCCGCAGCAGCGGCATCCCGGTCACCCAGGCGCCTGTCGCCGAGCGCGATGCAATCCTCGACGAGTGGCTCGCGAGCAACGCCGAGGGGATCGCCTGCGTCATCGGCGACCCGACGTTCACCGCCCGCCCGCGGGTGCTGTCACTGACGCCCGAGGGGTCGAAGGGGCTGGAGTTCGACCTCGTCATGCTCGCCGACTCGGGTGAGCCGAGCGCCGACATCGAGAGCGCGATCGATCGCTATGTCGCGATGACTCGCACGACGCAACGACTCGTGCTGCTGACCGCCTAGACCTTCTGAGTAACCCTCTCGTCGAGCCAGGTGACGAGGTCGGCCATGACCTCCCGCCGGTTGGTCTCGTTGTAGACCTCGTGGCGCGCGCCCTCGTAGATCTCGACGGTGACATCGCTCAGGCCGCCGCGCTTGCGGTAGGCCGCGGCCAGCAGTTCGACGCTGCGCGGACCACCCAAGGGATCTTCCGAACCGATCTGGATCAGCAACGGCAGGTCGTGCGAGATCTTCGTCGGGCGACCGAGCAGCCGAAGAGCTTCGCGCAGTCCGAATAGCTTGGCGACTTTGGCGTCGAAAGTCAGGGGGTCATTGGCGAAGCGCGTCCACACCGCGGGATCGCGGCTCAGCCACTCGGTGCCCGTTCCGCCGGGAACCGCGTGACGCTTCGAGAGGTCACCCGAATTCATGTGCAGCACGGTGCGATACGGGGTGCCGCTCAGCACGGCTGCGGCGTAGGGGGCGGCATCCTCATTCAGCATCTTCTGCGCGAAGATCGAGCCGAGGCTGTGGCCGAGCAGGATGAGCGGCAACTTGGGGTGCTGGTCGTGCAGGATTCCCGACAGCTTCCGGAGGCCGGCGAGCGTCGCCGGAACGCCACCGGGGCCGAGCTTGCCCAACTTCGCGTGGTCGCCCCCGTGCTGGCCAAGGCCCGTCTGGCCGTGACCACGAAGGTCGCTGGCATACACGGTGTAGCCGCCGGCGACGAGCGACTGGGCGAGCTCTTCGTAGCGGAACGCGTACTCGCCGACGCCGTGGATGATCTGCACGACTCCGCGTGGCTTCGTCGCCTGCCATCCGTAGTAGTGGATGGTGACGCCCTCGGCATCCTGGAAGGTGTGTGCGCCGCGTTCCGCCGTGTTGGGCATGGAGCCTCCTTGCTCGATTCATCGTAGGACTCAGGGGTTTCCGCCGGGGAAGCGAGCCGTTAGCGTGGCTAATGAGTTAGGCTAACGATCGTGACCGAATCGGATGACGACGAGCTGCGCATGGTCCTGCAGCGACTCGTGCGCCGCATCCGCATCAATCGCGCCGTCGGCGACCTCGGCGACACCCAACTCTCGGTGCTCTTCCACCTCGACCGCCTCGGCCCGCAAACCCCGGGCGACCTCGCCGCCCTAGAACGAGTCACCCCTCCGTCGATGAACCGCACGGTGAACGGTCTCGAAGAGGGCGGCCACGTCGTGCGCGCCAAGTCGGTGGATGACGCGCGCAAAGTGCTCGTCGACCTCACGCCGTCAGCCCACGACCTGCTCGTCGATGTGCGGGCGCAGCGAACTGCGTGGTTCTCGCAGCACTTGGCGACCCTCGACGCGACCGAACGCGAACGGCTCGAGGATGTCATCCCGATTCTGCGGAAGTTGGCCGACTCCTGAGCGCGATGTTCAGCTCGCTTGGCGTGCGCAACTACCGGCTGTGGTTCGCTGGCGCCTTGGTGTCCAACGTGGGCACCTGGATGCAGCGCATCGCGCAGGACTGGCTGGTGCTCACAGTTCTCACCCACGACGACGCGACCGCCGTCGGAATCACGACAGGTCTGCAGTTCGCCCCGATGTTGTTGCTGCTGCCGTTCACCGGCACCGTCGCCGACCGATTCGATCGCCGCAAAGTGCTCGCGATCACCCAGGCGGCGATGGGCGTCCTGGCCCTAGCGCTCGGCATCATCACCTTGACCGGGCACGTCGAACTCTGGATGGTCTACGCCTTCGCGCTCCTGCTCGGCGTCGCCGCGGCTTTCGACTCCCCCGCGCGGCAGGCTTTCGTCGGCGAACTCGTTCCGAACGGACAACTGACCAACGCGGTGTCGCTGAACTCCGCATCGTTCAACGGCGCCCGGCTGATCGGCCCGGGGCTCGCCGGCATCCTGATCGCGGTCATCGGCAGCGGGTGGGTGTTCATCATCAACGTCACTACCTTCCTCGCGGTGCTCGGGGCGCTGGCGTTGCTGCGCTCGAACGAACTCATTCCGATGAAGCGTCCGCCCCGAGGTCCGGGTGCGATTCGCGAGGGGTTGCGTTACGTGCGGGGTCGGTCGGACCTCGTGCTCGTGCTCGTCATCGTCTTTCTCTGGGGCACGTTCGCCATGAACTTTGCCGTCTACCTCTCCACGATGTCGCGCATCGTCTTCGACCTCGGCTCGGCCCAGTACGGAGTGCTGTCGTCGGTGCTCGCGATCGGATCGGTGAGCGGCGCGCTCCTCAGCGCCCGCCGCGAGACTCCCCGACTCTCGACCGTCGCCTGGGCGGCCCTCGCGGCTTCTGTCGCGATGACCGTCGCTGCGCTCTCACCCTACGTGTGGGTATTCGGGATCGCTCTAGTCGCGGTGGGAGTCGGCGCGATGAGCCTCATGACGACCGCAAACTCCTACGTGCAGATCACGACGCCGCCCAGCATGCGCGGCCGCGTGATGGCCCTCTATATGGCGATCTTCGTCGGTGGCACTCCCGCTGGCGCCCCGCTCATGGGCTGGATAGCAGGAACAGCTGGCCCGCGAATCGCGATGCTCACCGGTGCGGCCTCGGGTGTGGTGATTGTGATCGTCGCCGTCGTGTACTTCCT
>JBDTNW010000259.1:0-3344 GCA_039933575.1 Pseudolysinimonas sp.
ACACGACCGGGTAGCAGAGGATGGCGAGGTCGACCCGCTCGCGATCCGACGCTCCCGGCGCGAGGGTGGCGTGGCCGGCCGCGTGCCCACCCGCGGAGAAGCCGAGCAGCGCGATCCGGTCGGCTCCGGCATCCCGACGTGCCCGGATCTCGCCTCGGATCGCGTCGACCACTGCCGGATGCTTGGTGCGCACCGGGTAGCGAAAGACAGATGCCGACAGGCCGAGGGTGCCGAGCCACTCGACGATCGGCTCGGCTTCATTGTCGGAGAGCCGTCCGTATCCGCCGCCGGGGAGGACGATCACATGATCCGTCATGTCTTCATTCTCGGTTAGCGCCGCGGGACGAGTCTTTCGAGCTGGGTGACGTGCTTCGGCTCGAGTTCGGCGAGGGATGCCGTGCCGAGCAGGTTCATCGTGCGCACGACCTCGGTCGACAGAATCTCGATCGTGCGGTCGACCCCGCGACGACCTCCCGCCATGAGGCCGTAGAGGTAAGCGCGGCCAATCATCGTGAACTTCGCGCCGAGGGCGATCGAGGCGACGATGTCAGCGCCCGACATGATGCCGGTGTCGACGCCGATCTCGACGTCTTTGCCGACCTGCTTCACCACAGCAGGCAACAGGTGGAACGGGATCGGCGCCCGGTCGAGCTGACGGCCGCCGTGGTTCGACAGGATGATGCCGTCGACCCCGAGGTGGGCGAGTTTCTTCGAATCCTCGACGGTCTGCACGCCTTTGACGACGAGCTTGCCGGGCCAGATGCCGCGGATGACGTCGAGGTCGGCGAACGAGATGGTGGGATCCATCGCGGAATTGAGCAACTCCCCGACAGTGCCGCCGGTCGATGACAGCGACGCGAACTCGAGTTTCGGGGTGGTCAGGAAGTCCCACCACCACCAGGGGCGAGGGATCGCGTTAATGATCGTGCCGAGGGTCAGCGCCGGCGGGATCGAGAAGCCGTTGCGCTTGTCCCGCAGCCGGGCGCCGGCCACCGGGGTGTCGACGGTGAACTGCAGGGTGTCGAATCCGGCCGCGGCGGCACGCTTCACCAGGCCATACGAGATCTCGCGATCGCGCATCACATAGAGCTGGAACCAGTTGCGCCCCTCCGGGTTGGCGGCCTTCACGGCTTCGATCGACGTCGTGCCGAGAGTCGACAAGGTGAACGGGATGCCGGCCGCCCCCGCCGCACTTGCACCCGCGAGTTCGCCCTGCGCCTGCATGAGCCGCGTGAATCCGGTGGGCGCGATCGCGAACGGCATCGACGACGGTCCGCCGAGGATCGTGGATGAGGTGTCGACCTCCGACATGCCGCGCAGGATGCCGGGGTTGAATTCGACGTCCTCGAACGCCTGGCGGGCGCGGGCCAGCGACAGTTCTTGCTCGGCGGCGCCGTCCGTGTAGTCGAACGCTGCCTTTGGCGTGCGCCGCTTTGCGATCAGCCGGAGGTCGGCGATCGTGAGGGCGCCCTGGAGGCGACGAGTCGTTGCGTTGAAGACCGGCTTCTTGAACTTCAGCAGTTCAAAGATCTGCGGGGGGCTCGGAACCTGGCGACGCTGCTTCTGCGCCTTGGTGAGCATGGGGCTACTTTTGGGGCGCACGTTGGCCTCCAGGGTGCCCGTCGGTCAGGTCGATCGGCTCGAGCGCGTACCCGGCGGTGTACTTCCGCTTGGGGTCGAGGGAGTCAATCAGAGCGACAAGCGCCTTTTGAATGTCGACCAGCCGGCGAACATCCCCCTTCGATACGAGTTCCATGCCGGTGTCGATCGAGGTAAACCAGTCGCGAAACTCTTCCTCCCGGCGGTATTTCGCCACGAACGCGGCGTACCCGGCGACGTGCGGGATGCGCACTGAGGTTTCGGGCAGTGTCTCCCAGGTGAGCATGAGTTCGCCGATCGCGCGCTGCTCGGTGGTGAAGAACAGAAACCCCTCGGAATCCTCACTGCGGCGAAGGGTTTTCAGCACGTCGTCGATCAGGCGTTGCACGGAGATATCGCGTCCACCCTCACCGCTGGAGGACAGCACCGCCTGGCGCCGCGCCTCGATCCAGCCGAAGTAGTGCGCGAACAGGAAAGCGGTGGACGCTTTCGCATAGTCCCCGTGACTCTCGTAGCGGTTTTGGATGCCAATCCAGCCGGTCTCGACGATGTTGAAGATGCGGGACTGCAGTTCGGCGGCCGCTTGGGCGAGCGGTTCGTAGACACGCTCCGCCGCTTTGATCGCCGACTGCTCCTCTGCGCGAAGGTCGCGTTCGGCATCCAGTTCGTGACTCAACCGTTGAGTTCGAACGGAGAACAGCCCCGTGACGACGACACTCCCGACGCTGAGCAGCAGGGCGATGATCGTCAACAAGGAGTCGGTGCCCATCCCCGAATGCTAGTGACCGCGGCGAGAAGACGGCGGATGCCCCGGACGGTTGTTAGGACAGCCTTATCTCACTAAACTGGAGCATCGTGACTGTTCGCCGCGTGCTCCTTCCGGCGTTGCTGCTCCCCGTGATGCTGGTCGTTGTGCTGGCGGGCTGTGCGTCACCGGTGGCCGGGATGACGAGTCCGTCGCCGACGGTCGCCGACGACCGGCCGCTCGCCGACCTCGACCTGGTCGCCGATCCGCGCACGTACGTCGGACCGAGCACCGCGGTTCTCGCATCCGAGACGATCGTGCCCGTTGCTGTCGACCCCGCGCAAACCCTTCCGGCGCAGGTCGTCTCTCACGATCCTCGCGGCGACCTCGACATCCCCGTGACCGACACCTCACGCGTCATCGGGCTCGACCTGGCGGGGTCGATCGCGTCAACGATCCAGGGTCTCGGCTTCGGCGACACCCTGGTCGGCCGCGACGTGTCGACCACGTTCCCCGAAGCGGCAGACCTCCCGGTCGTGACGTCGGGCGGGCACACGATCGACGCCGAGAGCGTGCTCAAACTTCGGCCGACGCTCATCCTCACCGACGGCAGTATTGGCCCGCGTGACGTGCTGCGCCAACTCCGAGAGTCGGGCGTGACCGTGGTGTTTGTGGCGAACGACGCGTCGTTCGCCGGTGCCGCCGACCTCGCCCGTTCGGTGGCCGCCGCCTTCGGCTCACCAGACGTCGGGGAGCTACTCGCGACCCGCATCCAGGTCGAGGTCGACGCGAAAATCGCCGAAATTGCCGCCATCGCGCCGACCGAACCCGGAAAGCGCGTGCGGATGATCTTTCTCTACCTGCGGGGTGGGTCAGGCATCTACTACCTGTTCGGCGAGCAGTCGGGGGCGGATCAGTTGATCGGCGCCCTCGGCGGGGTGGATGTCGCAGCCGAGATCGGCTGGGACGGCGAGAAGCCGATGACCGACGAGGCGATGGT
>JBDTNW010000260.1:0-3331 GCA_039933575.1 Pseudolysinimonas sp.
GCTTCACCCCTCACACAAGGAGAAACACCATGGCACTGTCCACCGAAGAGGTTCTCGCCGGTCTGGCGGAACTGATTAACGACGAGACCGGAATCGCAACGGACAGCGTGGAACTCGGCAAGTCGTTCACCGACGACCTCGACATCGACTCGATCTCGATGATGACGATCGTCGTCAACGCCGAAGAGAAGTTCGACGTCAAGATCCCCGACGAAGAGGTCAAGAACCTGGCCACCGTCGGCGACGCGGTTTCGTTCATCGTCAAGGCCCAGAGCTAGACCGAAGGTTTCATCGGGGCGGGGGCACGAAACCCCCGCCCTTCTTCAGAAGCCAGATCTATTCAGGAAGCTGTGATTCGAATGACCAAGCGAATCGTTGTCACCGGAATCGGCGCATCGACGCCGCTCGGTGGGACCGCCCAGGAGACCTGGCAGGCACTGCTTGCCAAGGAGTCCGGCGCCAACACGCTGACCCACGAGTGGGCGAGCATGTACGACCTCCCCGTCACCTTCGCGATGGAAGCCAAGGTGCGGCCCTCCGAGGTGCTCGAGCGGGTCGAGACCAAGCGCCTCGACCCGAACAGTCAGTTTGCCCTCATCTCGGCCCGTGAGGCGTGGAAGGATGCCGGCGCGCCCGACATCGACAAGACCCGTCTCGGCGTTGAGTACTCAACCGGTATCGGCGGACTCTGGACTCTTCTCGACGCCTGGGACACCCTGCGCGAAAAGGGTTCGCGTCGCGTGCTGCCGATGACAGTGCCGATGCTGATGCCGAACGCCGCATCCGCTGCCGTCTCGATGGACCTCGACGCTCGCGCCTTCGCGCGCACCGACGTCTCGGCCTGTGCGTCGAGCACCGAGGCGATCGCCAACGCCTACGACCACCTCCAGGCGGGCTACGCCGACATGATCCTGGCCGGCGGCACCGAATCGTGCGTGCACCCGATCACCCTCGCGTCGTTCTCGTCGATGCAGGCGCTCTCGCGTCGCAATGACGACCCGCGGGCGGCATCCCGGCCCTATGACGTTGACCGCGACGGCTTCGTGATGGGCGAAGGCAGCGCGACGCTCGTGCTCGAGACCCTCGAACACGCGCTGGCCCGCGGCGCGAAGATCTACGCCGAGATCGCCGGCGGCGGCGTCACGAGTGACTCGTACCACATCACCGCTCCCGACCCCGAAGGCCGTGGGGCTTCGCGCGCCGTGCTGGCCGCTCTCGCTCAGGCCGGAGCAACGGTCGACGACGTCACCCACATCAACGCGCACGCGACCAGCACCCCGGTCGGCGATATCGCCGAGTACAAGGCGCTGCACGCGGTGTTTGGTGACCGGGTGAAGGAGATTCCGGTATCGGCCACGAAGGGCGCCCATGGGCACCTGCTCGGCGGCACGGGAGCCCTCGAGGCGATGATCACGGTGCTCGCCGTTCAGAACCGCATTGCGCCGCCGACGATCAATCTCGACAATCAGGACCCCGACATCCCGCTGTTCGTGCCGACCGAGCCGTACGCCTTGGGAGATGCGCCGCAACTCGCGATCAGCAACTCGTTCGGGTTCGGCGGGCACAACGCCGTCGTCGCGATCCGCTCGTACGACGAGTAGTTCGCACGGGACGCGACACTAACTCTCTGAAATCCGGGGGTTCGTCGACGCCTCGTCGACGGGGACGCCAAATTCAGAGAGTTGAGTTCGCTCGGGCCGTCATCACGCGGCGTAGGTTGAACCGGTGACAGTTTCTGACACCTGGACGACGATCGACGACCTCGACGCGCTCGTGGAGGTGATCGGGATGCCGCAGCAGCGCACCGCGAGCAAGGAACGGCAAGCGCTCCTGCCGATCGACCGCGCATGGCTCGCGGCATCCCCGTTCTGCGTGATCGCGACCACCGGGCCCGACGGCGGCGACGCGTCGCCGAAGGGTGATCCGGCCGGTCAGCTGGTGCACGTCATCGACGACACGACGATCGCGATCGCCGAACGCCCCGGCAACCGACGCGCGGATGGGTATCGCAACATCCTCGGCGACTCCCGTGTCGGGTTGATCTTTCTCATCCCCGGTCGCGGTGACACGCTGCGGATCAACGGTCGAGCCCGGCTCGTACGCGACGCACCATTCTTCGACGACATGGTCGTGAAGGGCCACCGGCCGCTCCTGGCGATCGTGGTCGAGATCGACCAGATCTTTCACCACTGCTCGAAAGCGTTCCTGCGCTCGCAACTGTGGGAGGCGAGCACCTGGGATCCCGAAGGTCAAGTGCCGCGACGCGCTGTCATCGCTCAGCTCTGCGAGCGACCTGATGACTCGCTGGAGACCCTCGACGCCTACTACGACGTGCCGAACTACTCACGCGGCCTCTACGCCTGAACGATTCCTGACGCGAGCCGATCCAGGCACGACTGCCAACCGAGCGCATTCTGTTGCCCGGTCTCTTCATCCGCGAACCGCTCGTGCAGGATCGTGATTCCGGTACCGCCGTCGACCTCACGGAAGGTCATGGTGACGAGAGTCTCTTCGTCCTCACCATCCCACCGCCAGGTGTGCACCAGCCGAGCCGGTTCGTCGATCTCGACATAGTTGCCGCTCACGGCAAGCCCGGCCGGTTCGGATGCGATCCGGAACGATCCTCCGACCTGCAGATCGATGGACACCGTCGTCTGGAATCGCGCTGGCCAGAACCACGCCGCGAGGTGGTCGCCGACAGTGAACGCCGCCCACACTTCTTCGACGCTCTGCGGGACGACGCGGTGGATCTGGAACTCGCTCATGATTCCTCCTGTAGTTCGGCGCCAGCGAGGTGCGCGGCTACCCGTTCGAGACGGGTCTGCCAGAACGCGCGCTGCTCGTCGATCCACGCGGAAGCCTCGACATAGGGCTCCCCTCGCAATTCGCAGGTGCGCACGCGCCCCGATTTATGGGTGAACACCAGGCCAGCAGTCTCGAGAACGGCGACGTGCTTGCCGACCCCGGCCAGCGTCATCCCCAAGGGCCGCCCCAGCTCGCTCACACTCAATGGCCCGTGCGATAGCCGCGCGAGCATGCGCCGTCTCGTTGGGTCCGAGATTGCCGCGTAGACTCGATCGAGTTGATTATTTACCACACGGTAAAGTATTGCAGCTTTTTGCGCTGAGGTCAAAGCGAGCGGCACCCGGCGTGGTCGCCGCACTCCCCTTCGCCGTCGATGCCGAGGGGCGCGAGGGTAGAGGTGTCGATGATTGTGTCACCCTCGAGAATCTGGTCGACCTCATCCAGCAGGATCAGCGTGCGCATCCTCAAGCCCCCTTAGCCGACCTTGTGGAGCCAGATCACCGGAGATTCCTCCGATGCCAGCCGG
>JBDTNW010000261.1:0-3324 GCA_039933575.1 Pseudolysinimonas sp.
CGAGCCATTTTTGCTGGGACATTTCCCCGCCTCTCTCGCGATATATCGCGTGTGTCAGAAGTCACGATATATCGCGAGTTGACATCCCGCAAGCTTCGGGGTTGACATTGACGCTGCGTCAACTTCTAAGGTCGAAGACATGGAGTGGAGCATTCAGGAGATCGCCAAACTGGCCGGCACCACGAGTCGCACGTTGCGTCACTACGACGAGACGGGCCTCGTGCCGCCGAGCCGCACCGGCGGCAACGGCTATCGGTACTACGACTCCGATGCCCTCGTGAGGTTGCAGCGTGTGCTGCTGCTCCGCGAGCTCGGTCTCGGCATCCCCGTGATCGGGGAGGTTCTGGATGGGCAGCACGATGACGTTCGTGCGCTGACGCTCCATCTGGCCTGGCTTCGCGAGGAGCAAGGCCGACTCGACCGGCAGATCGCCAGCGTCGAGGGCACCATCACCACCTTGAAAGGAGGCGAAAAGCCGATGGCAGAGAACATGTTCGATGGTTTCGACCACACGCAGTACGAGGGCGAGGTCGTTGAGCGCTGGGGAAAGGACGCCTACACAACGTCCGACTCCTGGTGGCGAGCCAAGTCCGCCGACGAGAAGAAGGCGTTCAAGGAGTTCGGGGCCGAGCTGGCGTTCGATTGGCTCGAAGCCGCGACCCGTGGCATCGACGCCGACAGCGATGAGGCGCAAGCCCTGGCGCGACGTCAATACGACTGGCTGGTCAGCATCCCCGGGACACCGCGAGAAGGCGACGGGCTGTCGAAGCAGTACCTCGGTTGGCTCGGCGACATGTACGTCACCGACCCGCGGTTCGCGAAGAACTACGGCGGCGAGGCCGGGGCGACCTTCGTGCGCGATGCATTGAAGGTCTTTGCTGACCGCAACCTCTAGCGCAGAGCCCAGTCAGTGGCTGAGCCGGGCGAGCGGACCATTCCTCGGTTCGCTCGCTCGCGCTCGAGACGGTCGGGGAGCGCCTGCGAGTGATCGCGGGGATCGGATGCCGTCACCGGCTCCACCACAGGAACCGGCCCACCCGGGACGCGCAGCAGCGGCAGGGTGATGTTAACCATCGGTCCGACGAGCAGCGCGAAGGCGAGGGTTCCGATCCCGACCTGACCGCCCAACAGGAACCCGACAACCAACACGCAGAGTTCGATGCCGGTGCGCACCGCCCAGATCGGCCATCCGGTGCGGTGGTGCACGCCGGTCATCAGGCCGTCGCGCGGACCGGGGCCGAGGCGGGCGCCGATGTAGAGGCCGGTCGCGATTGCGAGCACGACCAGGCCGGTCGCGAAGACCAGCACCTGAACGACGGGAACGGTCTGCTGCGGGATGAGCGCGAGCCCGAGCTGGGCGCTCGGGCCGATGAGCAGCACGTTGGCGACGGTCCCGACGCCTGGTCGCTGGCGGATCGGGATCCAGAGCAGGAGCACCGCGGCTCCGACGATGTTGACGATGAGGCCGAACGGAAGGCCGGTCTGCTTGGTGATGCCCTGTGCGAGAACATCCCACGGAGCGACGCCAATACCGGCACGCAACATGAGGGCCAATGCGAGGCCGTAGAGCACGAGACCGACCAGAAGCTGGGCGATCCGACGAGTCCACACGAGACTGGACGCGGAAAGTGGAGCGGACATGGCTCTATTCAACCGGAGATTGGACTTGGATCAAGAGACCAATTCGGCTACGGTGGCTCGCATGACCACGGTGCTTCCATGACCTCTGTGTCGGCCCGCGCACTCGCGGCACTCATCCTCGGTTGGCGCGACCACGTGAGCGGCCCGGCCTACGGAGCGCTCGCCGATCGCATCCGGCTGCTCATCCTCGACGGCCGCTTGCCACTCGGCGCCCGACTGCCGGCTGAGCGCGAACTCGCCGCCCAGTTGCAGCTCAGTCGAACAACCGTGTCGGCCGCGTACGCCGACCTGCGCGACGGCGGGTACCTCGACAGTGTGCGCGGCTCAGGCAGTGTCGCGCGGCTTCCGTCACGGGGCGATTACCAGCACGACACCCTGGCGGTCGAACAGCTCGATTTCAGCAAGGCAGTCTTGCCCGCGCATCCGGCCGTCGCCGATGCCGCTCAGCGGGCGATGTCGCACCTGTCGTCGTTCCTGGGCGAGTCGGGATTCGACGTGCTCGGTCTCAGGGTTGCGCGGCAGGCGATCGCCGACCGATACACCGCTCGGGGTCTTCCGACCGATGCCGACCAGATCCTCATCACCGTCGGCGCGCAGCACGGGATCGCGCTGCTCGCCAACACCCTCCTTTCGCGCGGTGACCGCGCCGTCGTCGAATCGCCCAGCTACCCGCACGCCGTTGAGGCGCTCCGGGCGGCAGGTGCACGACTCTCAGCCGTCCCGGTCACCCCGGAGGACGGGTGGGATGTCGCCGCGCTTGAGCAGTCCTTTCAACGCACGAGCCCCGTGCTCGCGTACCTCATGCCCGACAGTCATAACCCGACAGGTGCCACAATGCCGCTCGCGCTCCGCGAGCAGGTGGTCGCGCTCGCGGCCGAGCAGGGCACGACCCTCCTGATCGACGAAACGATCGGCGGGCTAGAACTCGACGGCCAAGCGCCGTTGCCGCCGTTCGCGACGCTGGGCCGTGCCGTGATGCTCGGCTCGCTCGGCAAGTCGGTGTGGGGCGGGCTCCGAGTGGGATGGATGCGCGCTGACCGCGAACTCATCCAGCGTGTGGCGCGTCGACGGTTCATGACCGACCTCGGTACCCCGGTCTTTGAGCAGCTCATCCTGGTCGAGTTGCTCCCCGAGTTGGATCGCATCCTCGCCGACCGACGCGTCTATCTCCGCGCCAGTCGTGACCACCTCGCGAAACGCCTTGCGGAGGCCATCCCGGAATGGCGGATGCCGCATGTCGCGGGTGGGATCGCCGCCTGGGTCAACATCGGGCTGCCGATCTCATCCCAAGTCGCGCTGGCCGCCCGAAATGAGGGACTGGTGATCGCGGCCGGGTCACGCTTCGGGGTTGAGGGCCTCTTCGAACGCTTCCTGCGCATCCCGTTCACCTATCCGCCGGACGTCATCGATCGCGGGGTCGACGCACTCGCTGCGACCTGGCGCTCGGTCGTGCGATCGCCACTGAGTGTCCCCGATGGGGACTACGCGCAGGTCATGTAACGGCTCGATGTTCTCAGCGTTCTGTCAGCCGAGTTCATCCCTCGGGAGTATCTGAGCCCCAAGCGTGGTTGAGATACTGACGCGAGTGCACGGCGGCGTGCATCCCACAGCATCTTTCTTGAGGAGACCCCGTCGTGCATCTGTTGTCGGTGTTCAGTTTGCGCAACCGCGCACTCATCGCCC
>JBDTNW010000262.1:0-3323 GCA_039933575.1 Pseudolysinimonas sp.
GGCCTACCTTGGGTTCATCGCAACCACGGTCGGTCAGCAGGTCGCCGCGAAGAACGCCGGTGCCGCCCCGCTGCCCGACTCGATCCTCGAGCAGATCAACGCATCACTCGCGGACGTCAAGTAGCAATTCCGTAGTTCGCAGTAACCGGAATACTGAAGATCGTGCAAGAGCCGCAGGGGCAGGGCAAGGAGAGTCGTGACCGACAACTCAACGGTTGACGCTCCCGCGTCCTCCCCTGCGGCTCGGCCGGTCAAACCGGCAAAGAGTGGGGCCCCCCGGAACTCGGGGGGCCCCACCCCTGCGGGTGGGGTGTCGAAGGCTGGCGATCGCGTCTTTCTCGGCCTCAGCACCACCGCCGCCTGGCTCATCATGGTCATGCTCGCCGGCGTCGCGATCTTCCTGATCGTCAAAGCTTGGCCGGCGATCACCTCGAACTGGGCGACCAGTAACCCCCTCCAGGACCGCACCTCCGGCAACACCGCCGACCAGATGAGCTTTTGGTCGTACGTCGGCCCTCTCGTCTTCGGCACCCTGTGGTCAGCGTTTCTGGCACTGCTCATGGGCGCGCCCGTTGCTATCGGAATCGCTCTCTTCATTTCGCACTACGCCCCCCGTCGGCTTGCTGGCACCTTGGGCTACCTGATCGACCTTCTGGCAGCCGTGCCGTCGATCGTGTTCGGCCTGTGGGGCGTGTTTGTCATCCGCGACTTCTTCAAGCCGCTCAATGGCTTCCTCAACCAGACCCTCGGTTGGCTTCCGTTCTTCCAGGGCACCGAGAATGTGAACGGCGTCAGCGCCGTGTCGGCGACCGGATCGACAATCCTTGCCGGCGCAGTGGTGCTGGCGGTGATGATCCTGCCGATCATCACCTCGATCAGCCGCGAGATCTTCTTGCAGACCCCCGTGCTCCACGAGGAGGCGGCGCTCGCCCTCGGTGCGACCCGGTGGGAAATGATTCAGATGGCGGTGCTGCCCTACGCCCGCAGTGGCATCGTCAGTGCCACTCTGCTCGGCCTCGGGCGCGCTTTAGGTGAAACGATGGCGATCGCGATCATCGTTTCGCCGCATCTTGTCTACTCTTTCAAGCTCATCACCGACGGCGAGAACCCGGCGACCATCGCGGGCAACATTGCACTCCAGTTCTCGGGGTCGAACGGCCTTCAGCAGTCGGCGCTGGTCGCCACCGGGTTGATGCTGTTCGTCATCTCGTTCGCAGTGAACTTCATCGCCCGTATTGTCGTCGCGCGCACCGCACCCGACGCAAAGCGTCGGACTCGGAAGGTCAAGACCGCGTGAGCACCCCGACCCGTTCTCCCTCGACCCGAACCCCCTCGGCCTTGGTGGTCGGGCAGTTGCCCCCCTTCAGCGACCTCTGGACTCTCATCGCGGTAACCATCGTGGTGGCGGTCGCCTTCATGTTGGTCGGCTTCAGCATCCCCGGCTGGCTGATCGTGTCGGCGATCACCTACCTGGTTGTCATCGGCACACTCTCGGCCGTTGCCGAGGGTCGGCGCAAGGCGACCGACAGGGTGATCCGCGGGCTCGTGACGGCTGCGTTCCTGCTCGCGATGATCCCGCTGGTCTCGACTCTCTGGACGGTCGTCTCACACGGCATCGCTCAGCTCTCTCCCGACTTCATCTTCGGCGTCTCCCGATCCGAGTTTGACGTGAACACGCTTGAGGTGAAGGTCTTCCCCGGCGCCCTCCAGGCGATTGTCGGAACCCTCGAGACGACCGGCATCGCCGCACTCATCTCGATCCCGATCGGGCTGCTCACGGCCGTCTGGCTGACCGAGTACACCCTGCCGACCAACCCGGTGCGGCGGATCGTGACGTTCCTGGTCGATGTCATGACCGGCATCCCGTCGATCGTTGCCGGGCTCTTCGCGTTCTCGCTCTTCGCGCTGATTCGCGGCCCCAGAGAGGCCTACAGCGGCTTCTCGGCGTCGATTGCGCTGTGCGTGCTGATGATTCCGATCGTCGTCCGCGCCTCGGAGGAGATGATCCGCCTCGTGCCCGACGAGTTGCGAGAAGCGGCGTACGCACTCGGAGTCCCCAAGTGGCGAACGATCATTCATGTGGTGCTGCGCACCGCGATCGCCGGTCTGGTGACCGGCATGGTGCTCGCGATCGCCCGCGTCATTGGTGAGACAGCGCCGATCTACATCGCCGCAGGCATCGCGGGCGGGCTCAACACCGACCCGCTCAACGGGGCGATGCAAACATTGGCTGTGCTCGCCTACACGGGCTACCAGTTCCCGAACTCACAGGATCCGGCTGCGTCGCTGCTCGAGGCCTGGGGTTCAGCCCTGCTGCTCGTCATCCTGGTGATCGTCCTCAACCTCGTCGCTCGAATCGTCTCCCGGATCTTCGCCCCCAAGGCGCGCCGGTAACCTGCGGCGAAATCAGAAAGGCTCCACGTGTCCAAGCGCATCGAGGTCAGCAACCTCAACGTCTACTACAGCGATTTCCTCGCGGTCGAAGGCGTCAACATCACGATCGAACCGCGCACGGTGACGGCGCTCATCGGCCCGTCGGGATGCGGAAAGTCGACCTTTCTGCGCACGCTGAACCGGATGCACGAAGTCATCCCCGGAGCCCGCGTCGAGGGCGAGGTGCTCATTGACGGCAACAACCTCTACGGCCCGGGCGTCGACCCGGTGATGGTGCGTCGCCAGGTCGGGATGGTATTTCAGCGGCCGAACCCCTTCCCGACGATGTCGATCCGCGACAACGTTCTCGCTGGCGTGAAACTCAATGCCCGCCGGATGCCGAAGCCCGAAGCAGACGACCTCGTCGAGAAGTCACTGCAGCGTGCAAACCTGTGGAACGAGGTTAAGGATCGCCTCGAGAAGCCCGGTGCGAGCCTCTCGGGCGGTCAGCAACAGCGCCTCTGCATCGCCCGCGCGATCGCGGTTTCGCCCGACGTGGTGCTGATGGACGAGCCGTGCTCGGCCCTCGACCCGATCTCGACGCTGGCGATCGAGGACCTCATCGAAGAGCTCAAGCAGGATTACACGATCGTGATCGTGACCCACAACATGCAGCAGGCCTCCCGGGTGAGTGACCGCACCGCGTTCTTCAACATCGCCGGTTCCGGCAAGCCGGGCAAGCTCATCGAATACGGCGACACCACGATGATCTTCAGCAATCCGAGCGTTCAAGCGACCGAAGACTACGTCTCGGGCAAGTTCGGATAAGACCCGCGACTACGCCTGCGTCGGGATGACGACGATCGGCGCCGTGCTGGGCGCAGCCGATCCACCGGCAGGCTCGACCGTGATGCCCACCGAGTCTCCGCGCGCCAGGTTTCCGGCGAGCA
>JBDTNW010000263.1:0-3322 GCA_039933575.1 Pseudolysinimonas sp.
GCGGCCGCGACGTGAGCATCGAGATCAACAACGAGTCGGGTGTCGACGTCGATGAGGCCTCGCTCCAGCGACTCGCGACCTTCGCCCTCGACCACCTGCACGTGCACCGCGATGCCGAACTCGCCATCCTGCTGGTCGATGAGGCGGCGATGGAGCAGTTGCACGTGCAGTGGATGGACGAGCCCGGTCCGACCGACGTGCTCTCCTTTCCGATGGATGAGCTGCGGCCCGGTAGCGAAGACGAAATCACCCCTCCCGGACTACTCGGCGACCTCGTCGTGTGCCCGCAGGTCGCGGTCGCCCAAGCGATCGAAGCCGGCCACAGCGCTGCCGACGAGATGCACCTCCTGACCGCTCACGGCATCCTGCATCTGCTCGGCTACGACCACGCCGAACCCGACCAGGAGCGCGAGATGTTCGACGTGCAGCGCGAGATTCTGGTCGGCTTCACGCTCGCCGAACGACGACGTTGACGGCGGTGCGGGGTTGATCGGCGTCTTCGTCGCCCTCGCGGTGTTGCTGGTCGCCTTCGGCGGGCTGCTCGCCGCGGCCGATGCGGCCCTCGGCGTCGTCAGTCGTACCGACCTCATCGACCTCGCCGCCCACCACCGCACCCGGTCGTCGCTGCTGGCGATTGCGGCCGACGTCGGCGCTCACGTCAACGCGTTGAACTTCATGCGCGTGCTCTCCGAGACGACCGCTGCGGTGCTGGTTACTCTCGCGTTCGCGACGGTGTTCGCCGACTGGTGGTGGATTCTGCTCGCCTCGGTCGTCGTGATGACCGCCGCATCGTTCGTGCTCGTCGGATCGAGTCCGCGTTCCGTGGGGCGCGCTCACGCGCGCGGGCTGCTCGGCTTCTCGGCGCCGATCATCCGGGCGGTTCGACTGATCTTGGGTCCGCTCGCCGATGCCCTGGTCGCGATCGGCAACCGGGTGACCCCAGGCCGCCCGCGCACCCAGACCTTCTCAAGCGAAGAACAGTTGCTGAGCATGGTCGATGAGGCGGCCGAACTCGATGTGCTCGAGCAAGACGATCGGCAACTCATCCACTCGATCTTCGAATGGGGTGACACCGTCGTGCGCGAGGTCATGGTGCCCCGAACCGATATGGACACGCTCGACGAAGACTTCACGATCGCGCAGGCGATGGCAGAGTTTTTGCGCACCGGACATTCCCGCATGCCCGTGATCGGCAAGGACGCCGACGAGGTCTTCGGGGTGCTCTACCTTCGCGATGTTGCGCGACTGAGTTTCGAACAGCCGAAGGATGCAAAAAAGATCTCGGCGCGCGACCTCGCTCGTCCGGCCGAGTTCGTTCCTGAATCCAAGAAGGCGAACGACACCCTGCGGCAGATGCAGGTGAAGAGCATCCATCTCGCGTTGGTGGTCGACGAGTACGGCGGAATCGCGGGGCTCGTCACGCTGGAAGATCTCATCGAAGAACTGGTGGGCGAAATCGCCGACGAATACGACCGCGAGACTCCGGATGTGACGCACCTTGGCAGTGGGGTGTTCCGGGTGAGCGCGCGGCTGCCCCTCGACGAACTGGGCGACCTGTTCGGAATCGAACTCGACGACGACGACGTCGACACGGCGGGCGGACTGTTGACCAAGGCACTGGGTCGTCTGCCTGAAGTTGGATCGGCCGTCGAACTGTCGGGCATTTGGCTGCGTGCCGAACGGGTCGAAGGGCGTCGCAAATTGCTGCGCACGATCGTCGTCGAAGCCGACCAGGCGCTGCTCGACGCCAGACTCGCGTTTGACACCGACAAGGCCGACGACAAGAAGGAGAACGCCGGATGACCGCGATCCATCGGGCCGGGTTCGTCTCGTTCGTCGGCCGCCCCAACGTCGGCAAGTCGACGCTGACCAACGCCCTAGTCGGCGAAAAGGTCGCGATCACCTCGTCGAAGCCGCAGACCACGCGCCGCGCCATCCGCGGGATCGTGCACACCACCGACGGGCAACTGATCATCGTCGACACCCCCGGCGTGCACCGGCCGCGCACTCTGCTCGGACAGCGTCTCAACGACGTCGTCACCGCGACCCTCGGCGATGTCGATGTGATCGGGATGTGCATCCCGGCGCCCGACCGGATCGGCCCTGGCGACCGGTACATCGTCGACCAACTCGCCGACTTCCCGCGGGCGAAGAAGGTCGCGATCGTCACCAAGATCGACGCGGCCTCGCGTCCCGCGGTCGCACAGCAGTTGCTGGCGGTCAGTGAATTGGCGGACTGGGAAGCGATCATCCCGGTGTCGGCGACCAGCCGCATCCAGCTCGATGTTCTGACCACGCAACTGGTCGCGCTGCTGCCGGAGTCGCCCTCGCTCTACCCCGACGAGCAGCGCACCGACGAGACCCTCGAAGCGCGCATCAGCGAACTGATCCGCGAGGCGGCCCTCGAGGGTGTCTCCGACGAACTACCGCATTCACTCGCCGTCACGATCGACGACATGATCGATCGCGACGACAAGGATCTCGTCGAGATCTACGCCAACCTCTGGGTCGAACGCGACAGCCAGAAGGGCATCATCATCGGGCACCAGGGCGAGCGCCTTCAGGATGTCGGCGCCCGAGCCCGAGCCGAGATCGAACCGCTCGTCGGCAAGCAGGTTTTCCTGTCGATCCGGGTGAAAGTCGCCAAGGAGTGGCAGCGCGACCCCAAGCAGCTCGGGCGCCTGGGTTTCTGACACCCGACTTGGGGATGACGACGCAGTCAACCCCGCGACGGATGCCGCGAGGGCGACCGCGACGTAGCGTGAGGGCATGACCGAGAAGGAAATCATCGACCGGCTGCAGGGCTGGTTCTCCCTCGCCAACTTCCGGAAGCACCGCCTGGTGGTTGAAGGCGTCGTCGCGGCCCTCTATTTCGTGGTGGCATCAATCGCCGTTTCGACTTTCGGCAGCTTTCTGGGACTGTTCGCGGTGCTCCTCCTGGCGTCGACGATCGTGTTGTACCGAACCCAGCCGTTCCTGTCGCTGGCGATTGGAGCGCTCGGGACCCTGATGATGCTCGCCGCCTCGTACATCTCGAGCACCGCGAGTTTCGCGCTTTATGCACCCCTACTCCTGGTGTTCTTCGGAACGGCCGCGTATGGCAAGCCGGCGACTCGATGGACGGGGCTTGTCGGCACCTTCGTAGCTTCGTTCATGGTCTTCAACGGCTTCGGGAGCAACTTCGCGGGACTGCTGGTCTACTTCTTCGCACTTGCGACCTTCGCATTGGCGTGGGCGGCCGGGATGCTGGTCTACGTCAACGGGGGCCGCAAGCGAGCCGAATCCGGCGAGATCGTCGCGACAGTCAAGCTCGGCGAGGTGA
>JBDTNW010000264.1:0-3316 GCA_039933575.1 Pseudolysinimonas sp.
GTGCCCGTGATCGGCGGGCGATCGATGGGGGGCCGGGTCGCCAGCATGGTCGCCGATGAGCTGTTCGCTTCCGGGAAGATCGCTGGACTCGCCTGCGTCAGCTACCCCTGGCATCCGCCGGCGCGACCCGATCAACCGCGGGTTGCGCATCTGCTCGGGATGCGCACGCCCACCCTCGTGGTGCAAGGCACGCGCGACCCGTTCGGCACCCCCGACGAGGTCGCCGGGTACGGACTTCCTGCGACGATCGAGATGCTCTGGCTCGACGACGGCGACCACGACCTGCGACCGCGAAAGGCCGTCAGTGGCTTCACTGCAACACACCATCTCGACGCCGCGGCGGATGCGGTGGCCGGGTTCGTGAAACGGCTTACGGCCTAGTCCTCGAGTTCTGATCGCGCGCGTCGGGTGAGTACGAAGGTCACGACCCCGAGTAGTACGACCCCCGCAGCGATCGCGATGACCCACCACGGCACGGTCGAGCCCGTCGCCGCGAGGGCGGCCTGCACCTCGACGGCACCGACGTCGATACGGCCGCCGACGACCCGCGGGAAGCCGGTTCCTCGCTGGTCGAGGCTTGGCGGGGCGGCAAATGCCGGATTGCCCGCGTTGATCGCGGGGCTGCCGGCGAGCGGCAGGATCGTCGCTGTCACGCCACCGTGGTCGCCGAGCGTCCCGAGCTGCGGGTCGGTCGAGAGCTGGTTGCCCGTCACGTCGACCGCGTCGCCGAGGATGTTGGAGGCGATCGACCACGAGACCTGAACCAGAGCGGCGCCCGCGGTCGACACGACGACCGCGGGGTCGGTGCTCGACAGGATGCTGCCGGTGATCACCGGATCGGTGTCCAGCAGGGTGCCGAATGTGACGGCGGGGCCGTCGGTGACGATCGTCGATTGAGCGATCGAGACGAACCCATCGTCATCAACCTCGCTGAAGAACAGCGCGGGGACACCCGACTCCTGAGTCTCGAAGAAGGTCGAGTTCACGATCGTCACAGTTCCGAGCATGAGGCCAGTGCCCAGCGAGGTCGCGAGCGGCGATCCGACATCCAAGGTGTTCAGACCGAAGGCGCTGCTGTCGATGGTCACGGTCGCCCCGGCGGCCACGCTCCCCAGCAACAGGCCCGACACGTCTGCGGTCGAGTCGTTCGCGCCGAACGTCGTGCGGGTGATGGTGAGATCGTCGCCGACCTCGTCGATGTATGCGCCGCCGGTGCGATTGGCGGAGTTCGAGAGGAACTCGGAGTCGGAGATCGTTGCCGATGGGCCGCCCTGCCAGTAGAGCCCCCCGCCGGTCGCTGCCGACGTGTTGTCACGGAAGGTCGCCCCGGTGATCGTGAGCGTGCCAGACAGGTTGTAGATCGCGAGACCTCCGCCGCTGCCGCTCGCGGTCGTGGTGTTGTCCGAGAATGTGGCGCCTTCGACATCCAGAGTTCCGTCGATGAAGTTCAGCCAGGCGCCGCCGCCGTCTTGGGTTGAGGTGTTGTCGGAGAACGCGGTGTCGGTGATCGAGGCTTCGCCGAGGAAGGCACCCCAGAGCGCTCCACCGGTCCGCGAGGTCGAATTGCCACTGAATTCAGAGTCGCCGTTCGCCCCCGCACCATCGATCGTGAGCGACTTCGCATTGCGGATCCAGAGAGCGCCGCCGTCGCCCTCCCCCGCGCCCAGGCCGGTGATCTGGTTGCCGGTGAAGGTCACCGAACTCAGGGTGACGTCGGCGTTGGTCGGGTCTTCGATCCGCAGCCCGGCGCCCGAGCCGGTTGCGGTATTGACGCTGAACGTGGAATCGATCACCGTGATGGCGGAGCTGCCCACCGAGCTCAGGTTGAGCCCCGCCGTGGTAGTGCCCGTGTTTCCCGAGAAGGTCGAACCCGTGACGCGGACGTCACCCACGATGCCGTTCACGTACACCGCACCCGCGCTGGCGCCGAGCTCGTTCTTCACAACAAGGCCCTCGAACGTGACGTCGCGCGGGGCCTGGCCGCCGTTGAGGGTGACGTAGATCGCCGAGCCGGTGCCGCCGACGACGCCCTGCACGGTGATGTCCTTCAGCTCGATGTCTTGGTTCGGGACGGACGGCCGAAAGTCGAGCTGCGGGAAGGTGAATACGCTGGCCACCCGACCGATGACGATGTCTCCGCCACCGTCAATCGTGACCCCGACTGCGACGCTGATCGTGCCCTCAAGGTCAATCTCGGGGAGGCCGTCGGCAAAGGTGATGACATCCCCGGGGTTTGCGTTCTGAAGAGCCTCGCGCAGACCGCCCGCGGGCGGGGTCACGGTGTCGTCAGTGGCGACGGTCACGATCAGAGTTGCCGCCGAGGCAGGCGCTCCCACCAGGACGACACCGCCCAACGCGAGACTCAGCGTTGCGGTGGCCGCAGCGAGGCGACGGGTGACCTGACGCATGGAGCGCCTCTCAAAGCACGGTGAACCGGTGATCCCCCGCACGCCGCGGTAACGCGATCCTAGTCGCACGTACGCCGAGTGACTGGGGTCGCCGGTTAGGCTTCGATCTTCGAACGCGCCCGGCGGCTCAGGATGAGCGTGACGACCCCGAGGATGACCACGCCCGCGGCGATCGCGATGACCCACCACGACACCGTGGAGCCGGTTGCAGCGAGAGCTGGCTTGACTTCCGCGGCGCCGATGTCGATGCGCGTGCCTTGCAAACGGGCGAAACCCGTACCGCGCTCGTCGAAGGCGGGATTGCCCGAGTAGGCCGGATCGCCCGCGTTGATCGCCGGGCTTCCCGCGAGGGGCAGGCGCGTGAACATCCGAGGCCCGCCGTTGTTCGCGAGTGCGCCAAGCTGTGGATCGGTCGCGAGCAGGTTGCCGACCACGTCGTCGGCCAGACCAGCGAGATTGGTGTTAAGGATCGAGTACTTGAGCTGCACTCGGGCGCCGTTAGAACTCGTGTCGAGCGCGAGCGCCAATGCAGCACCCGTGGATTCGAGGACCGAGTTCTCGATGCGCGGGTTGGTCGTGGAGTCGTTGTTCTCAATCGAAACGCCACCGGGGCCGCGGATCGAGGAGTGCGCGATGTTCACGGTGCCGGCGCTGACCGTCCCCACGCTGACGGCGCTGCCGTTGGCGACGACCGTCTCATCCATCGTCGAGTTGAGGATGTCGAACTCGCCCTCGAGGCTTGCGACCTGGATCGAGGCGCCAAACCACGGGCCGCCTCCCGTTTCGACAGCACCCGAGAACGTCGAGCTGTCGACGAGCAGAGTGCCGTCCGAGATCGCGCTGATGAAGAGCGACCCGCCCCCCGACGTGAAGCTGTTGCCGACGAACGACGAGCGCGCGACCGTCAG
>JBDTNW010000265.1:0-3315 GCA_039933575.1 Pseudolysinimonas sp.
CCCGTTCCGTGCAGAATGTCTGAGTGACTCGCGCGTACGCCGTGCTTCTCGCTCCCGTCGTGTTGGTTCAAGCGGCCGGACTGCGTCGCGCGCCCCTGCTGCCGGAACCTCCCGGCGACCGAACGGGCGGGAAAGGCAAGCTGCGCCTGGTGGTTGTTGGCGACTCGACCGCCGTCGGCACCGGTGCCAAGACGGTCGAGGATGCCATCCCGGGTCGACTCGGGAAGCTGCTCGGCGCGAGATGGCGAGCGGTCGGCCGCAACGGAGCCACCTCCGCTGACGTACTGCGCGACTTCGCCGACGACGCGGCAGGCGGGCCGGCGGATGTCGCGGTGATCCTGGTCGGCTGGAACGACGCCCTCAAACTCAGGTCGGGGGCGGCCTATGCGCGCGACCTCGGCGCTCTCGTGGACCGACTCCAGACTGCCAGCCCTGACGGTCAGGTTGTCGTCGTCGGCCCTCCCGCGTTTGCCGACTTCGCCGTGCTGCCGCAGCCCCTCCGGATGGCGTTGGGCTCGCACGCCGCGGGCCTCGCCGAGGTCGCTGAGCGCATCGCCGACGAGCACGGCGCCCGCTTCACGCCCGGCTTCGACGGGAAGTCGGTCGCCTCCGACGGCTTCCACCCCGACGGTGACGGTTACGCCGGGATGTCCGCCGCGATCGCCCGCGCACTCGCCTTGTGAGGCGTCGTCTGATTGGGATCACCGGCGCGCCGGGTGCAGGTAAGAGCACCTATGCCGCAGCCGAACGGGAGCGGCTCGAAGCTGATGGGGTCCGGGCGGTCGTGCTGGGAATGGACGGCTTTCACCTGCCGCAGGCCGAGCTCACGCGACTCGGGCGTCGAGATCGGATGGGCGCCCCGGACACGTTCGATGTCGACGCCTTCGTCGCGACACTGGACGCTCTCCGCGCGGGCCTTTCCGTCGCCGCCCCTGGGTTCGACCGGGAGATCGAGGAGCCCGTGCCTGGCGCGATCACGATCGGTAGCGACATCCAACTCGTCCTGGTCGAGGGCAATTACCTGCTGCTCGCTCACGGCGGCTGGGAGCGGGTACGGCCGTTGCTCGACGAGGTCGTGTTCCTCACCCTTGACGACGCCGTGCGGCGGGAGCGGCTGATTGCGCGCCACGTCGCGTTCGGCAAGACACTCGCCGCCGCGGAAGCCTGGGTCGAACACGTCGACGAACCGAATGCGCGACTCGTCGCAGCCACGGCGTCCCGCGCCGACAGCATCCTGACGTCGCCGTAAGCTGAGGGCATCCACCCACCCCTTTTGGAGGGAATGCCGTGCCCACGATCATCGTCGAGGTCATGCCCAAGGCGGAGCTTCTCGACCCGGCAGGCAAGGCCGTCGCCGGAGCCTTGCGCCGCGAGGGCGGAAGCCCGTTCACCGACGTGCGCATCGGCAAGCGGTTCGAACTGACGGTCGAGGGTGACGTCACGGATGCCGTGCTCGCCCAGGCGCAGAAGCTCGCAGACGAGATGCTCAGCAACTCGGTCATCGAGAACGTCGTCAAGGTTTACGTCTTCGAAACTACGGTCGCGTGAAGATCGGCGTCGTCACTTTCCCAGGCTCGCTAGATGATCGGGATGCCCTGCGCGCCGCGCGCCTCGCGGGCGCCGACCCGGTTGCGCTCTGGCACGGCGACCACGACCTCCGCGGGGTCGACGCGATCGTGCTGCCCGGCGGCTTTTCGTACGGCGACTACCTCCGCTGCGGTGCCATCGCCGCCCGCTCACCGATCATGAGCGAGGTTGTCGCGGCCGCGAACGCCGGGATGCCGGTGCTCGGAATCTGTAACGGTTTCCAGATTCTGGTCGAGGCCCACCTGCTGCCCGGAGGGCTCATCCGCAACGACCACGGTGACTTCGTCTGCCGCGATCAGCGGCTGCGCGTCGAGAGCACGTCGACCGCCTGGACTTCGGGATTCACCGAAGGTCAAGAGATCACCGTCCCCCTGAAGAACGGTGAGGGCGGATTCATCGCTGACGCCGAGACCCTCAAGCGTCTCGAGGGTGACGGGCTCGTCGCCTTCCGGTACCTGGGCCTCAATCCCAACGGTTCGCTCAATGACATCGCGGGCCTGACTAACGCAGCCGGCAACGTCGTCGGCCTGATGCCGCATCCCGAGCACGCGTCCGAGCCGGGGTTCGGCCCCGACACCCCGTCGGCGATGCGATCGGGAGTCGACGGCCTGACCTTCTTCACCAGTGTCCTGACCGCGACGCTGGCTCGCACCTAACGAGCAGCAATGGGCCGCCTCGTGGTCAGCTTGTTTTCGACGCTCGACGGGGTCATGCAAAGCCCCGGCGGCACAAAAGAAGATCTCGAGAACGGCTTCCCTCGGCGGCTGACGAGCATTTCGAAGCGACGCCCCCGACATCCGTCGACTTCGAAGTGCCGGTAGCGGTCAGAGTGCGCATCCCGTTTTGACCGACAAGCGCGCGGTCCCCGTACCGGCGGACTGGCTCAGGGGCGCCTGAACCCTGCGAACGCGAGATTCTCGAAGTCGGGAGTGGGGGTCGCCTCGCCGGTCGTGACGAGCATGCCGACGAAAACGATGAGCGACAGCACGGCGATGAGGGCAAACGCGACGGTCGCGACGGCGTACCCGCTATTGATGGTGTGAGACATGCGAACCTCCTAGTAGTCGATCGGGTGGGACAACAGTTGGAGTGGTCAGCCGCCCAAAAGGTTCCCTCAATGCACAGAATTCATGGTGTCGGCCGCTCGGTAGAATCGCAGTGATGATCGATTCCGTCGCGAACGCCGCCGAGACCCCCGAGCGAGAACAGCCCTACGCGGCACTCGGACTCAAGGCCGACGAGTACCAGAAGATCCGCGACATCCTGGGTCGCCGTCCCACTTCGGGTGAACTGGCGATGTACTCGGTCATGTGGAGCGAGCACTGCTCCTACAAGTCGTCGAAGGTGCACCTGCGTCAGTTCGGCGACAAGGTCTCACCCGAGATGACGAAGAACCTCATGGTCGGGATGGGCGAGAACGCCGGCGTCGTCGATATCGGCGAAGGCTGGGCGGTCACCTTCAAGATCGAGTCGCACAACCATCCGTCATACATTGAGCCGTTCCAGGGAGCGGCAACGGGAGTCGGCGGCATTGTGCGCGACATCATCTCGATGGGCGCGCGGCCGGTGGCGGTGATGGATGCCCTCCGCTTTGGCGCGATCGATCATCCCGACACCGCCCGCGTGGTGCCCGGAGTCGTCAGCGGCATCTCGTTCTACGCCAACTGCCTCGGCCTGCCGAACATCGGTGGCGAGACCTGGTTCGACCCGGTGTACCAGGCGAACCCG
>JBDTNW010000266.1:0-3308 GCA_039933575.1 Pseudolysinimonas sp.
TCCTCGGGAACGTAAATTCCGGCATAACCGGGCGCATTTGTCTCGCCGTAGTGAATGGCACTGATCCAGGCCACGAACGGCTCAGCTGCGCCCGAATAGTCGCCTTCGGTCCATGGAGTAATGCCCGCTGCGTACAGACCGATATTTTCGGGGTCGTGATTCACGGTGAAGTCTGCGAAAAACAACCAATAGTCTTTCCCATCTACAGACAGTTTGTAGTTGGCTCGAATCATGTAGGCCTGTTTACCAGCCGTAGTTCCGCCTTCAGCACCGATTGCATCCCGCTCCCAGGACAGCCCACCGTTCGGAAAGAGGGAGAGAAAGTAATCCACCCCCTGATCGATATCGGGGGCTTGCTCAAGCGAGCTCGGGGTAAAGAGAGCCTTCAACGCAGCGGCATCCCTACTGTTCACCGCGTCAGCGATCTTCTCCATCTCCGCATCCGCCACTTGACTGTCACCGTCAAAGATCTGGCCGGGGGCACCCAGCGGCAGGAGCGAGCATGAAGAGAGGACCGCCACGGTGACCAGTGACGCCACCACGAGTAGCAACTTCCTCATCGGACCCCGTTTCTCACTCATGTGTCTAGCATTGCGGTCAGACTGCCCTCGGGGGTACTACCAATGACCATCGCGGACGACTTCCCAACATGGCCGAAGATGGCCCAAACCGCGGTCCTCGCGCACCCCGGCTTAGAGTGATCGGCGTGACGAGGATTATCGCGGGTTTCGCCGGATCGCTCCGTCTGGCGGTACCCCCGACCGGTACGCGACCGACGAGCGACCGGGTGCGCGAGGCGATCTTCTCGGCGCTGGATGCCCGCGGCATCCTTCTCGCGTCTCGGGTGCTCGACCTCTATTGCGGGTCGGGCTCCCTCGGGCTCGAAGCCGCGTCGCGCGGTGCCGCCCAGGTCACCCTCGTGGACAACTCGAAAGCGGCTCATCGAGTCACGAGCGCGAACGCCGCCCTGGTGCTCAATGCCGCGCCGTTGGGGGCCGCCCCCGAGATCACCGTGTCATCGCAACCAGCGCAGTCGTTCCTGGCTGGCACGGCCGGGCGGTGGGATGTCGTCTTCATCGACCCGCCGTACGACCTGGGGGTAGCCGAGCTCGTGGGCAACCTCGAAGCCCTCGTGCCACGGCTCAGTGAGGACGCGTTGGTCGTCGTGGAACGTTCGGCTCGGGATGCCGTCCCGGCTTGGCCGGACGGACTGACGCTGGAACGCCGGAAAGCCTACGGCGACACCGCCGTCTACTTTCTCGCGCCGACTCCGGTCACAGCAGGCTCATAGCCGCCTCCGGGCAGGCAGAGAGGCTTGAGCTGCTCTACTTTTCCTATGACCGCTGAGAAGGCCTGGCTTGCACCCGACGGTTCCGAACTGGACCTGGAAGACCGCGGGCTCACCTACGACATCCGCACCTTGGTCAACCGGCGCAACGCGCTCGGCCTGTTCGGCGGGATGTCGGTGCTCACCCTCCTCGCCGCGTGCGGGATGACCGAAACCCCCGCTGCTGCCGGCTCAACCTCGCCCGGCGCGACCTCGACCGGCAACGGGTCGACCGATCTCACCGAGGTACCCGACGAGACCGGCGGACCTTACCCAGGCGACGGGTCAAACGGCGTCAACGTGCTCGACGACTCCGGGATGGTGCGAGCCGACATCCGCTCCAGTTTCGGAACGTCGACCGTGACGGCAGTCGGCATCCCGCTCACGATCGTGCTCACTGTTCGGGATGTCAGCACGGGCGATGCGCTCACCGGGGGCGCGGTCTACGTCTGGCAGTGCGACCGCGACGGCAACTACTCGCTGTACAGCAACGGCCTCGAAAATGTGGACTACCTCCGCGGTGTACAGCAGATCGGCGCGGACGGCAGCGTCACCTTTACATCGATCTTTCCGGGCTGTTACCCCGGACGCTGGCCGCACATTCACTTCGAGGTGTACTCCGACCTCGCGACCGCGATCGCATCCGGGCCGATCGTCAAGACCTCGCAGATCGCGCTGCCGAACGAGACCTGCCACACCGTCTACGCGACGCCCGGCTACGAGAAGAGCGTTCAAACGCTCGCGCAGGTCTCGCTCGCGAGCGACATGGTATTTGGTGACGACCAGGGCATCCACCAACTCGCGACGATGACCGGATCGGTGTCGTCGGGATACACAGCTGCTCTCACGATCGGCGTGTGAGGCCGCAACTATCGGGTGCCGTCCCAGTCGGAATACGGGTCCCAGCCGCCGCGTTCGTCGTACGCCTTTGCATCAACCATCAGCCCACGCCCCGCCTCGACCCGACCGATCACGCGGAACCCGCCGGGCAGCACGGTGTCGCGAGGAAAGGTCGCCAGCAGCGCGTGGGCCTCGCCGCTCGCGAGCAACTCGGCCGCCCCAACCGCTGAAGAGTCGAGATCGAGTGCCACGCCCGAAGCCTCCGCGATGCGGCGGGCGTCGATCGCGAGACCGTCGCTGACGTCGAGCATCGCCGTTGCTCCCGCGAGCGCCGCAGCCCGCCCATCGGCCAACGGTGGCGTGGGCGCGAGTTGGGCGCCGACCTCGGCAGGAAACTCCGCCCTCAGCGCGGCAGCTAGTTCAGCATCCGGGATGCCGTCGGTCACGCCCCGCTCGAACAGCAGCGCAAGACCCCGGGCAGCCAGATCGAGTGCCCCCGAAACCGCGAGCACGTCGCCCGGCCGCGCTCCCGAACGCAAGACCGGGGCACGGCCCTCCAAGTCGCCGAACGCCGTCACCGCGATCGTGAACACCGAGGATGACGCCAGGTCGCCCCCGACGACACCGCACCCGGGTGCCATCGCCTCGCACGCATCCCGGAGTCCGTCGGCGAATCCCTCGAGCACACAGATGTCGGTTTCCGGGGGCGCGGCGAGGGCGACGACGAGGGCTGTCGGCACGGCTCCCATCGCCGCGATGTCGGCGAGGTTCGTGGCGGCGGCCTTCCAGCCGAGGTCGTGCGGGGTCGACCAGGCCATCCGAAAATCCGGCCCCTCGATCATGGTGTCGGTCGTGACGACGAACCGACCATCCGGGGCACGCAGGACTGCGGCGTCATCTCCGGGGCCGACCAGGGTTGTCGCGGCGGCCGGGAGTCGGGGGAAGATCCGACTCAGCACGGCGGCTTCGCCCAGCTCGCCCAGGGTGGCCATGCACACAGCTAACCAGTGGCTGCGCGCCGATACCCTGAAGGCGCCATGACTGCGCCACGCCCCCTCCTCATCGTGGCGACCATGACGCTGCTGGCGGTTCTCGCAGGCTGCACGCCGATCCTTGCGATGGAGCCTGCCGCCGACGCGAA
>JBDTNW010000267.1:0-3305 GCA_039933575.1 Pseudolysinimonas sp.
CTCAAGCTTCTCGGGACGACCGCCCGCGACGCGCGGACCCAGGATGTCGGTGAGCAGCTCGTCATGCACGCCGACATCCCACGGCAGGCCGGCAAACCGCATCTCGACAGCAACCAGGGCGCCGACGCTCTCAGCAGCAAGCAGCAGCCCGAGTCGCGGCACACCCGCTACCGCTTCACGCTGCCGCAGGTACTCGGCGACAGGGTCGTCGTCGTCGGGTACCGGATCGAGATCGAAGAGGGCATCGGATGCCGCCCTCGCGGCTCGGGCGGGGCGATCCCAGTCATCGCTGGCTGCGCCTGCAAGCACGGGGGTGGCAGACGTTGCCGAATTGCGCAGGATCGCATGGCACAACCGAAGGTCGATGCAGCGTTCAACTCTCACCCCGACGGCGAGCAACGGCGGATACCAGCGAGATGTGTCGTTCCAGACCCACCGCGGACGCTCGGCCTCCCGCGACGCCACCCAGGAGGCGAGCTCAACGGGATCGAGGGTCGTGACCACTCCGACCGCACCGTCATCATCCAGGTCAGTCGCCACAACGCCGGTCGACGTCGAGCGCAGGGTGATCAGCACGCC
Source organism: Pseudolysinimonas sp. (assembly GCA_039933575.1). Classification (GTDB taxonomy): domain Bacteria; phylum Actinomycetota; class Actinomycetes; order Actinomycetales; family Microbacteriaceae; genus Pseudolysinimonas_A. Next base: position 580 of record JBDTNW010000267.1, read on the forward strand.
CTCAGTCTGCCGTCAGCCACACACACCACACTGAGTGAATGGGGGATCGAGAATCTAAGATCGATGCGGAGGTGCACGGATGATGCGACTCCGTCCAGCACGGACCGCGCTCACCGTCGGCGGCATCGCGCTGCTCGCGGCGGGCGTGATCGCCGGGGCCGTGGCATTCACCCTGCGTCCGGTGCCCGTTGCCGTCGACAACGCGGTCACCCGTGCCTATGTCGCCTCGTCGGGTGAGATTTGCTATCTGCGACTCACCGCCTTCGTTAACGATCACCGCGAATCCTCGTCCTATGTCGCACGGCGGTATCTGAAAACGACCGATCTGCAAACGCGTTCTGTGCTCGGTGCCAGCCTCCAAAACGTGAACGGTACGACCGTGACCGGGGGCACGATCACAGTGACCGGCAACCAGTCCACCGCCGGCGTCGAGATCGTTTCATTGCTCGACCTACTGCGCGACGGAGCGACGAATGCCGTCCACGAGTCCGGAAGCCCCACCGCGGAGGTCTTCGTCACCGAGACCCACGAATGCCAGCCTCCGCCGCCCATGTACCAGGACGACCCGCGGCCGACCGCCGATGCCCTCGCCGGGCGTCAGTTCGGCAACTGGAGCGTGACGCCCCCCGATTTCGAAGGCTTTCGAGTGACGGCATCGGGCGAGGTCTGCGAGGTCCACGTGACGGTGTTCTTCGCGGTGAGCGACCCGGCCGTGCTCGCCCGCGCTCGTGGGTATCTCGCAGGTCTCGACATCTCGACGATCGATGTCTCCGCGGACCTGGCCGATTGGGGGACTGAGCCCGGAGCCTTTGCGCCGTTCTCGCGGGCACATCTTGAGGCGACGTTGGTCGGCAATCGCATCCCCCAAATCTTGTCCGACTATCTCGACGCGCAAGGCTTCCCCGGCGTGGTCAACGGAGGCGACGCGCCAGCTCGGTGCGACGACGACTGACGTCACTCAGATCAATATGGTGTGGCACATCCGCAGGTCGACGCACCGCTCGATGCGCACGCCAGCGGCGAGCAGCGGCGGGTACGAGTGTGAGGTGTCGTTCCACGCCCATCGCGGACGCTGCGGCTCGCGGGCCTCCACCCAGGCGGGCAATTCCGCCTCGACGATGAGGACCGTGTCGCCGGTCTCACCCTCGCCTGAGAGGCCCGTTGCGACCACCCCGGCCGAGGTGGAGCGGAGGGCGATCAGCACATCCCCAGTCTGCCCGGCGGTACCGACTGCACCAACTCAACCCGACGGGTCTACCCCCGAACGGGTGACAAATGGTATGCCGCGCGCCTAGGGTCGATGCATGAACTGGATCAAGACGCACATCTTCGACATCATCGCGGTGCTCATTCTGCTGATCTTCGCGAGCGCATGGGTTGCGGTGCTCGGGCAAGTGTGGGCGTATCCAGCCATCGATCCCGCCACCGGAGTAGTGCCCCCCGGCGCGCCGCGCCTCGAGCTCAGCAGCGCACTGGTTCTCGCAGCCGGAGTGCTCGCGACGACGATCGGCACGCAGACCGCCGCGGCTCTGGGATTCGCGGTCGCCGAGGTGAAGGTGGATCGGGGTGCGGCAATGACGGCGCAGGATGTCGCGCAGAAGTTGCCGATCTGGACGTACATCGGCATCGTCGTCTACCTGCTCGTCGGGTTCGCGGTGTTCCTCACCTGGCTGTTCAAAGAACCGACGGCGCCCGAGGTCGTCATTGCCTTCGCCCTCTCGCTGCTCGGCTGGCTGATCGGTGCCGCGGGCGTCGTCTTCAAGCCGACGACGACCTAGAGGCCGAGCGCCACCTAAAGACTCAACGCCATCGCGATCTCGCGCCCGTCGTCGCCCACGAACTCGCCGACGATCTCGAAGCTCGCGCGCCGGTAGCTGGCGATTGCGACGACGTTGCGCTCATGCACGTCGAGCGTGAGCTCGGGATATCCGACGCCCCGAGCCCACTCCGCTGCCGCCTCGATGAGCGCGTCGATCACGCCGCGGCCGCGCACCGCGGGCGACACGTAGACGCCGACCATGGTCGCCGTGTCGACGGCCGGGATCCGCTCGAAGTAGTCGGGTTCACCGGAGCGGCGCGTGAACACCGTGACCGAACCGACGAGCTCGTGGTGCAGTGAGCCGTCAGGCCCGGGTTCGTCATCGAGCACGGCAACGAACGCGGCTTGATCGGCCGCCGTGGCGTTGCGTTCGGCACGTTCCCGCCACTCCGAGTCGGGCCTGGCCAACGCCTGCTCGGTCGTCTCCAGAAACGCGATCGACGCGACCGGGTCGGCGAGCGCCTCTAGCCGCAACTCCCGCATCCGTAGCCCCTCGTCGGAGCGCACTCGACGGATCGTGAGGCTCGGATCGAGCGGCCGGTTCATCTGCCGAGATTACCCGTGCAGCAGCGAGCCGTCCTTCGCCAGCACGTTCTTCTCGCCCGCCTCGATCGGGATGCCGAATCGGTTCTGCTTGGGCGGCAGCGGGCAGTTGAAGGCGTAGCTAAACGCGCACGGCGGCAGCACGGCACGGTTGAAGTCGAGAGTGATCGTTCCGTCGGGATTCGGTGCGACGAACAGGAAGCGTCCGACGCTGTAGGTCGAGTCGCCGCTCGTGGCATCGGCGAAGACCAGTTGCAGCGCACGACCGGCTTTGAACGCTGCCAGGTCGTAGTCGACCCCATCCCGCGCGAACCGGATGCTGCCGGGGATCACCTCTTCGCGAGGATCGGTCTTGCCGTCCTCA
>JBDTNW010000268.1:0-3296 GCA_039933575.1 Pseudolysinimonas sp.
CGGTGTAGGTGCCGCCCGCGTAGCCCGCCTCGCCGGCTCCGGCGACATCCTTGTGGATCGCCAGCCGGCCGGCCGAGTAGCTGTTGGTGACCGTTGCGGCGTACGAGGCGTTGGTGCCGAGCACGATGGTCGCGGGTGCGTTCTGGGCGACGGTGGCCGTCGATCCGCTGTCGACCCGAACGCCAATCGTGGTCGCGCCATCGGAGTCGGCTTCGCGCAGGGCGCACTGAGCTGTGACCGGCAAGCCCACCACGGTGTGCGACTCGGCATCTGACAAGGTGAACGAGGCATCGCCTGCCGCGAGCGGAACCGTGAGCGTCGAACTTCCCGTGTTCACCGTGCAGGAGAGAGTGAAGGAGAACGGCCCGAAGGTCCCCGCCGTCGCGGTGGTGGTGACCGCCTTCGTGATCGCGAGGTCGGTGGTGTCGTACGTGTTGGTGATCGTCGCCACCTGCGCTGCGGGCACCGGCGCCGTCGAAATCCCGGCTTGCGCGACGGTGAGAGCCGCCGCGCCAGTTCCGGCCGGCGAATAGCTGACCGATGATGCACCGGTCGTGTTCTCGACGATCTGGCAGGTCGACCCGACCGGGATGCCGTCGATGCGTGCAGTGTAGGGAACGGCGTTGATCGCGGCGAGGACGAGCGCTCCCGACGCAGGGAGAACAACCGGTACCCCGGCAACGGTGCAGGATGCGGTGGCAGCGAACGAGGTCGGAGCGTACGACGCTGTCGCGCCCAGGATCACCTTGGCGACTTGGATCGGGCCGCTCGTGAGCTGAACGCCGGCACGCACCGGCTCGACCCGGCGCTCGACGAAACCGGTCGGGAACAGGGCGTCGACTCCGAAACTGTTCCAGGCACGCGGGGTACCGAGAGGTGCGGTGACCGGCGCGCGACCGTCGCCGGGCGACGTCGTCGGGGTGTTGACGGTCTGGTAGGTGACCGCAAGAGTCGCACTCGGCGGAAGCTGGCCGCCCGCGAAGGTGAAGTTCACGCGGATGCCGGTGATCGTCCCGTAGGCGCCCGAGAACGACGGGCCAGGGACCCAGGTCGCGGTCGAGCAGGTGCCGTTCGAGGTGAAGGTCGGGCACGGGTTGGCGGTCGTCGTGACCTCCCAGGTGTAAGTCGTGCCCCCGGCAGTGTCGGTGGCGAGGGTCAGACCGCCCGCGAACACCGGGCGGTAGGTCGACCCGCGCGAGGCACCGGTGCCGAGGTAGACGTCGCCCGCCTTCGGCAGCACATCAACAATGGATGCCGAGGTCGAGGGCACGTTGCCCCCGTTGGTGAACTGCAACTTCCACAGGTCCGTGCCGCCCACCACGGAGTACGCAGCGCACGGGTTGCGGTAGAAACCTTGGCCGTCGGCGACGCACGCTGTCGCGGCGTTGTTCACGTTGACCGCGCCCGAGGTCGAGACGCCGCCGGCATCCACATTCCCCTTGACACCCTTGAACGACGAGATCGCCGAGGCCGAGATGGTGGTGACGAAGTTGCTCGTCAAGCACCCGGTGGCTCCGACCTTCGCCACGCCCCGGCCGTTGCCCGACGTGTTCGTGCAGCCGCCACTGGCGGCGAGCGTGCGATCGGAGCTGAAGGTCATGTTGTTCACGACGTTGCCGTAGGTCGCCGGAAGCCCGGGGGCAACTTGCAGCGGGATCACGATCGTGTAGATCTCACCGGGCGCCAGTCGCGCGCCCGCGGGCCAGCTGAAGGTCAGCTTGCGCAGTGCGGAGTCGTAGACATAGCCGACCGACGTGGTGGAGAGGATGCCACCCGAGCTGGTCGAGTACGTGATTTCGCTCGTCGGGTCGAACAGCAGCGGCCCGCCCGCAGCCAGCCCTGCGTCGAGGGGAAGCTGGTCGACGATCACCGGGTTGTCGAGGAAACCGGTACCGGCGTTCTTGCTGATCAGTGAGAAGTTGACCGTCTCACCCGCCGGGGTGGTGTTCACCGGCGTCGACTTCTGCACATCGACCTTGAACGTTCCAGGGTCGAGCGTGAAGGTTCGGTTCACCGTGGCAGTCTTCGTGCCCAGCGTCGGGTGATCGCTCGACGCGGTTGCAGTGTTAGTAATCGTCGCCGGGAACGGGATGGCGCCGGTGCCGTCGCGATACGCGGAGCGCAGGCGCACGACGAATACCGCAGAGGTATTCCACGGCGAAGCGGGCGACGCTGTCGAGAACAGTGACCCATCGGCCTTGTAGTAGGTAACTCGAAGCCCCGTTACCTGCGAGTTCGTGATTCCACTCGGAAGGGTCGGGTTCGACGACTTGACGGTGCCCAAGGTCCAGGTGGACGTGCCGTTTAGCTGCACGTCGACGCGCATCGAGTCGGCGCCGGTCGGCTTCGAGACGGAGGTCAGTGACCGCAACTCGAAAGCGTTCCAGAAGGTCGGCTCGATGTCTTGGATGACGATCTGGCGGGTCGACGCCGTCGACGTGCTCTGATTCGCGCTGATTGTGACGTTGCTGTCGACGGTGCGATTCGCTTCGAGGATGGTGGTGACACTCGCGGACTTGCTGACCGTGACCGCCAGGCTCGCATCCGAGATCGTGATCGCTGCGCTCTTCGAGGCATACGCGGCGGTGTCGTTGAGCACCCCGTCCCAGCCCTGCGCGAACGAAGAGTTGGTCACCGTCGCGACTCCGGCAATAGGGGTCGTCGGCGCCGACCTCAGGTACTGGCGCAACCGAGTGTCGAGCGTCAGGGTCGCTGTCGCGGTATTGGCGATAGTGCCGCCTTCGGCGTTCGAGGTGCCGCCGAATAGGGCGCTGACGCCGACGACATTGACGAGCGAGCCTGAGCCGAGCCCCACCGCCGCGGTGAGCGACATCGAGGCATTCGTTCCGTCCGCGTACCAAAGCACGACGGTCGAGGCGGCCGGGTCGATGCCCGATCCCGTGCTCAGTGTGTACGAGATGGCACGGATGGTCAGGTACTGGAATGGGCTCGTCGCCGGGTCCCAGGTGTGACCCAGATACGGATTGACGGTCCAGCCGTTGACCCCGCCCGAGGTGACGTGTGCGCAGTCGCTCACGGCGGCCGTCGAACACGGCATCTGGTCGGTGACGCGCAGGTACCAGGCACGGGCCGCCGACGCGTTGGTCACGGACATCGTGTACTGCACGGTCGGGTAGGCGGCGGCCGCGACATCCCCGAGCACCGGGATCGAGACCGGGCTGCTCAGGTTGACGCCGGCAGAGGTCTTCGGTTGCGCCACCTTGTTCAACGAAACCGTGGGGACCGGGTCAAGGATCAGGATGCTGTCCGAGCTCGACGCGCTGCCGGTGTCGACC
>JBDTNW010000269.1:0-3291 GCA_039933575.1 Pseudolysinimonas sp.
TGAGGTGCTCGGTCGCGAGCTGCTGCAGACGCACGAAGCCGAAGCCCTTGCCGCCCAGGTAGGCGTCGGTGTCGAAGTCTTCGTAGGCCGAGCGGTCGGCGAGCAGGTCGTCGTAGCTCTCGCCCGCCGACAGGGTCGGAACCGACAGCTCCGGCACGCGGGCAGCGACGAGCGCGGCCTGCACTTCGGGGTCGGCGCGGAAGGCCGCGGCGCGCTCCTTGAGAAGCAGGTAGGTGCGCATGTTCGCGGCAGCCGAATCCCAGACGCCGTTCTCGTCTTCGGTGCGGCTCGGCTTGTAGTCGAAGTGGCGGGGGCCGGTGTAGGAAGGCACGCCGCCGGGGCCACCGTTTTCGAGCAGGTCAACGAGGGCGAACGCGTTGTGCAGGTCGCCGTGGCCGAACACCAGGTCCTGGTCGTACTTGATGCCGCGCTGACCGTTGAGGTCGATGTGGAAGAGCTTGCCGTGGTACAGGGCTTGGGCAATGCCGGCTGCGAAGTTCAGGCCGGCCATCTGCTCGTGCCCGACCTCGGGGTTGAGGCCGACCAGTTCGGGACGCTCGAGCGAGCCGATGAAGGCGATCGCATGGCCCAGGGTCGGCAGCAGGATGTCGCCGCGCGGCTCGTTCGGTTTGGGTTCGATGGCAAAGCGGATGCCGTAGCCCTTGTCGGTGACATAGTCGCCGAGCAGGTTGACGGCTTCGCGGTAGCGCTCAAGTGCCGCGCGGATGTCTTTCGCCGCGTCATACTCGGCGCCCTCGCGGCCACCCCACATGACGAACGTCTCGGCGCCGAGTTCGGCGGCGAGGTCGAGCTGGCGGAACACCTTGCGCAGCGCGAACCGGCGCACACCACGGTCGTTCGACGTGAATCCGCCGTCCTTGAAGACCGGCTGGCTGAAGAGGTTCGTGGTGACCATCGGAACCCTCATACCGGTGGACGCCATGGCCCCCTTCAGCCGGCCAATCTCGCGATCACGTTCGGCCTCGCTGGAGCCGAACGGGAAGAGGTCGTCATCGTGGAAGGTGAGTCCGTACGCACCGAGCTCGGCCAACTTCTCGACCGCATGCACGGTGTCGAGGGGCTTGCGAGTGGGGCCGCCGAACGGGTCAGTCCCGTTGTATCCGATCGTCCACAAGCCAAAGGTGAACTTGTCGGCGGGCGTGGGAGTGACTGTCATGGCGAGCTCCGTTGATCAAAAGGATATGTTGCGGGATACAACATATCGCGTGTGTGCGTACAGTGATAGCACCTTGCAGCGATAGTTTCGGTGCTGCGCCCGAGAGGAGGCTGTGATGGCGGAAACCGAGATGACAGATCTTGAGCTGGCCCCCCGCATCACCCTCGCCGAAATCGCCGAGGAGGCGCGGGTATCGCTTTCGACGATCTCGAAGGTGCTCAATGGGCGCTCCGACGTCTCCGCGGCCACTCGCGGTCGCGTCGAAAGCCTGCTCTCCCGCCACGGCTACCGTCGCCGCAAGTCGGCGACCGCACCCAATCCGCTCATCGAGCTGGTCTTCCCCGAACTCGAAGCCGCCTGGTCGATGGAGATCATCCGCGGTGTCGAGGATGTCGCCCGGGCCAACGGGATGAGTGTCGTGCTCACTGAGAGCGGCTCCCGGCACGATCCGGCCGCGGAATGGATCGACGGCGTACTCCAGCGCCGCCCCGCCGGTGTCGTGCTGGTGGCTTCCGACATCCCGCAGCCGTACCGCGAGGTGCTGCGCGCCCGGTCGATCCCGTTCGTGATCATCGACCCGGCTGGTGACCCGACCCCCGATGTGCCGTCGGTGGGTTCCGCCAACTGGTCGGGTGGGCTCATGGCGACCCGTCACCTGATTGAACTTGGCCACACCCGGATCGCGGCAATTACCGGCCCCGACGACATGATGTGCTCGCACGCACGCATCGACGGCTTCAGATCGGCGATGACCGCAGCGGGACTGACGATCGATCCCGACTGGATCCGATTCGGCGACTTCCACACCTCGGGTGGTCGGTTGCACGGGCAGCAGCTGCTCGACCGTCCGGTGCGTCCGACGGCGATTTTCGCGGGCAGCGACCTGCAGGCGCTCGGCGTTCTCGAAGCGATGCGAAACCTCGGGTTGCGAGCACCCGATGACATTTCGATCGTCGGCTACGACGACATCCCGCTCGCCACCTGGGTAAGCCCGCGTCTGACGACAGTTCACCAGCCGTTGCGCCGGATGGCCGAGGAGGCGGCGCGTCTCGTGTTGCGAATCCGAGACGGCCAGGTCGACGGCGTCACGCGACTGGACCTTGCCACCAGCCTCGTCGTGCGTGAGAGCACCGCTCCGCCCCAACCCGGCCGGAGTAGCGAGTGACGGCAGCACCGCTGAGCGCGTCCGAGGTCGCGGCGATCAAGGCCGGGTACGGCTTCGACGCTCCTGCGCTCGAGATGGGCGCCCTCGTCAACGGGTCGGCTCTGCCCGACGTGCCCATTCGCATCCCGATCTCGATGGTGAATCGCCACGGCCTCGTCGCGGGAGCCACCGGCACCGGCAAGACCAAGACGCTGCAAGTGCTGGCCGAGCAACTGTCGGCGGCCGGGGTTCCGGTGTTCGCCGCGGATATTAAGGGCGACCTCTCGGGGATCGCGTCGGCGGGCACCTCGAGCGACAAACTGCTCGCTCGCACGCAGGGGATCGGCCAGCACTGGGTGGGAGTCGCGTCACCGACCGAGTACTTCAGCCTCGGCGGGATGGGCGCTGGCATCCCGATTCGGGCGAGCGTTGAACGTTTCGGTCCGCTGCTGCTTGCGAAGGTGCTCGGCCTCAACCCGACTCAGGAGTCGAGCCTCGGCTTGGTGTTCCACTACGCCAAGAACGCCCAACTCCCTCTGATCGACCTCGGCGACCTGCGCTCGGTGCTGATGTATCTGGTGTCGGATGCGGGTAAGGGCGAGCTCGCCGACCTCGGCGGACTCTCGAAGGCGACGACTGGCGTCATCTTGCGGGAACTAGTCACCTTCTCTGATCAGGGCTCCGACGTGTTCTTCGGGGATCCGGCGATTGACGTTGCCGAGTTCCTGCGGTCAACGCCCGACGGCAGGGGCGTCGTCAGCCTTCTCGAAGTGCCAAGCGTTGTCGACAAACCCGCCCTGTTCTCGACCTTCCTGATGTGGTTGCTGCGCGAGCTGTACGCCGTGCTGCCCGAAGCCGGCGACCTCCCGCGACCGAAGCTGGTGTTCTTTTTCGACGAAGCTCACCTGCTGTTCAAGGGTGCGTCGCAGGATTTTCTGGATGTCGTCACCCAGACCGTGCGGCTGATCAG
>JBDTNW010000270.1:0-3284 GCA_039933575.1 Pseudolysinimonas sp.
CCGCGCACGCCGCCGGCGTCATCCGGTTCGGTGCGCTCGTACCGGAACGCCGCGACCCTACCGTCGGGGCCGGCAACAACCTCGACCGGCTGGGCGTAAAAGTGCAGGTGCAGACGCCTCGACGCTGACCCAGCCTCTTCGCTGCGCCACTTCGTGAAAATCCGGTCGATGACCAGAATCTGCTTGTTCGACTCGATGGCGGCGCGCTCGGCATCCCCGTAGTCGAAGTCTTCTTCGTGAACGACCATGTCGACATCCTGAAGCTCGCCCATCTCACGCAGTTCGAGCGGGCTGAACTTCACCTGCGTCGGCCCTCGGCGGCCGAAGACGTGCACATCGGTCACGGGCGACGACTTCAGGATGTCGTACACGTTCGCCGGAATCTCGGTCGGCAGCAGGTCATCGGCGTGCTTGGCCAGCATGCGAGCGACGTCGAGTGCGACGTTGCCGTTGCCGATCACGGCGACCGACGACGCGTCGAGCGGCCAGTCACGCGGAAAGTCGGGGTGGCCGTCGTACCACGACACGAAGTCGGCGGCGCCGTACGAGCCGGGCAGGTCGATCCCGGGGATGTTGAGGTCGGCATCCCGAATCGCGCCGGTTGAGAAGATCACCGCGTTGTAGTGCTTCTTCAGGTCGGCGAGGGTGAGGTCGCGGCCGTACAACACGTTTCCGAAGATGCGGATCGCGCCACGGTCGAGCACCTCACGCAGCGCGGTGACGATCCCCTTAATCCGTGGATGATCGGGAGCCACCCCGTATCGGACGAGTCCGTAGGGTGCGGGGAGCTGCTCGAACAGGTCGATCGAGACCTCGAACTCCCGCTCTTGCTTGAGCAGGATGTCTGCGGCGTAGATGCCGGCCGGGCCGGCTCCGACGATGGCCAGGCGAAGCTTGGTCAACGCTTGTTCCTTACTACGTAGTTGAAGTGTTGGGTTCGCTTAGGTGTTCGGAGCGCGGCTTTAGCCCGATCGCTCGACGATCGCCTGGGCGAATCGGGTGAGCGCCTTCTTGACGGGCCCGTCCGGGAGCGGCCCGAGAGCCTCCACCGCGCGATCCGACCAGCGCTGCGCCTCGGCGAGTGTATCGTCCGTCACCTGGTGGGCACGAAGCTCGGCAACGGCGACCGAAAAGTCGGGATGCAGCTGTCCGTCTGCCGAAGCATCGATGTCGCGTTCGAGACGTTCGAGCAGCGCCGCGGCATCGGCATCCGTCTCAGCGCGCTGGCGCAGATAGAGCAGCGGGAGGGTGGGCACGCCGGCGCGAAGGTCGGTGCCGGCCGCCTTGCCGGTGTTCTCGATCGCCGACGACAGGTCAATCACGTCGTCGATCAACTGGAAGGCGACCCCGATGCGTTCGCCGAAGATCGTGACGGGTTCGCGGTACTCCTCGGGCGCCTCGGAGAAGATCACTCCGACCAGGGCCGCCAACGAAATAAGCGATCCCGTCTTGTCGGCGAGTACCTGGAGGTAGTGCTCGACCGGGTCATCGCCCTCCTGGGGTCCGATCGTCTCGTGCAACTGCCCGAGGCAGAGGCGCTCGAAAGTATCGGCCTGGATCGAGAGGGCTCTCTCCCCGAGGCTGCCGACCAGCTTGCTCGCCCGGGCAAACAGCAGGTCGCCGGTCAGGATCGCGACCGAATTGCCCCAGACCGCCTGAGCGCTGGGCACTCCGCGCCGCATCTCGGCGTCATCCATCACATCGTCGTGGTACAGCGAGGCGAGGTGGGTGATCTCGACGGCCTGAGCGGCGGTCAGCACGTCGTCGGTGGCACCCGCACCGAGCTGCGCGGTAAGCAGGGTCAGCACCGGACGCACCCGCTTGCCCCCGGCATCCAGCAGGTAGCGGGTCGTGACGTCGGCGATCTCGTCGGCGAAGCGCACCTGCTCGACGAGACGCTGCTCGACGATTTCGAGACCTGCCTCGATGTCGGCAGCGAACTGGCGTTCCTCGCTCGATGCGAACAGCGCCTCACCGAGACCCAGAGACGAGCTCAGGGTCTTGCGGCGGTTGTTGCGTCGAGCGCTCGAAGGGCTCGGATTCACGTCGGACCGATCTGTTGGCGCCGGGCTCAGCCGGCGGGGTCGGTGATTCGGGCGCGGCCGGTGCGGCGTGCGGTCGAGGCGCGGATGGCGAAGTCTTCGGGCTTGCGGCCGCGGTGCAGCGCGACGATGCCCGCGGTGAGGTTGCGGTAGGCGACCCGGGTGAAGCCGACCCCGCGAATCCACTGGCTGAGGGTGCCCTGATCGGGCCACTCGCGGATGGATTCGGTGAGGTAGCGGTAGGCGTCCCGGTTCGAACTGGTCAGCGTCGCAACCACAGGCGCGACGAACCGCATGTACGCGAAATACCCGGTGCGCAGCAGGGCGGCGGGTGGCTTGGAAAACTCACACACCACGAGTCGGCCGCCGGGCTTGAGTACGCGGTACATCTCGGCGAGCGCCTGCTTTGGGTCTTGCACGTTCCGCAGCCCGAAACTGATCGTGACGGCGTCGAACTCGTCGTCGCCGAACGGCAACTTCATGGCGTCGGCCTGGCGGAACTCGATCTTCGGATGACGCTTGCCCGCCTCGGCGATCATCTTCGGCGAGAAGTCGACACCGACCACCGTCGCGCCTGCCCGCACCAACGGAAGCGTCGACGTTCCGGTGCCGCAGGCGATGTCGAGGATGCGCTCGCCAGGCTTCGGATCGATCGCTTTGGTGGTCGCGATGCGCCAGAGCGCCGAGTTGCCGACACTGAGTACGGCGTTCGTGAGGTCGTAACCGGGCGCGACCTCGTCAAACATGCCGGACACGTCGTCCGGGTCTTTGTCCATCTCGGCCCTGCCCACGATGATCCATCCTACGGAAGGTGGCGTCACCGAGTCGGCGGTCGCCCGCATAGGCTGGATGCGTGACGGACCTCACCGTCGAAACGCGCCGAACAGACCCGGTTGCCTCGCTCATCCCGTTCGCCGATCCGACGCATCCACTGCTGTTCTTGCGGCGCGGGGACGGCATCGCTGGCCTTGGTGAAGCCCTACGGCTCGAGTTCAGCGGTCCGACCCGGCTCGCCGACGCGGCCGCCGCTTGGCGCGAGGTCGCGGCATCCGCCCAGGTCGACGACGAGGTGAAGATCGGCGGGTCCGGTCTGGTCGCGTTCGGCGCGTTTGCGTTCGACGACGCGTCATCCCGCACGAGCGTTCTGATCGTTCCCGACGTCGTCATCGGACGACGGGATGGCATCGGCTGGGTCACGCGCGTCAACGGCGCGATGACCCCGGTGACGGCTTCGGCGCTCGG
>JBDTNW010000271.1:0-3278 GCA_039933575.1 Pseudolysinimonas sp.
GCCAGCTCGGCCGGCTGGCCGGCGCCCACCAGGATTCCGGCGGTCCCGCCGTCGTGGGACGAAATCGTGGCCGACGAAGGCCTTATGAAGGCCGTGATGCGCTCGATTCGACGCGAAGAAATCGAGCGGGACGATCACGCGCCCTGGGACTACATCCGCCATCACGACGTGCCCGAAGGCTTTAGCCACGCGGAGTGGTGGGCCAGCCTCAAATTTCGTCGCCTTAACCAACGTCGCTACCTTCCGCTGGAGCAGAAGACAAGCGCTTCGTTTCACTACGTCTTGACGGACAAGATGTTGCGGCAATGCGAAGAGATCACTCGGCGGGCATCCGGCTCGATCCAGCTCCCCGAATTGGCGACCAGTCAGAGCGACCGCGACCGCTATGTGGTCACGTCGCTGATTGAGGAGGCGATCACCTCAAGCCAGCTCGAGGGCGCAGCGACATCCCGCAAAGTTGCGAAACAGATGATTCGCTCGGGACGTCGGCCCGCGACGCGTGGCGAACGCATGATCGCCAACAACTATCTCGCGATGCAGCTCATTCAAGACTGGCGCGACGAAGCGATGTCGCCGTCGCGACTTCTCGAACTCCACGAAGTTGTCACTGCGGGCACTCTCGACGATCCCGGCGAGGCCGGTCGACTGCAATCCCCAGGGGAACAGCGAGTGGCTGTCTATGGCGACGAGGAACAGATCCTTCATGTCCCACCACCGGCCGAGGAGCTGCCCAGCCGCCTCGCTGCAGTGTGTTCATTCGCGAATGCGATTGACCAAGTTGAAGGTCAGTACGTGCCGGCCCCGGTAAGGGCTATCGTCTTGCACTTCATGATGGGCTACGACCACTACTTCGCTGACGGAAACGGACGAACGGCGCGGGCGCTCTTTTATTGGTGCATGCTGCGGAACGGATATTGGCTGACCGAATACGTCACGATCTCTCGAATCCTCAAGCACGCGCCCGCAAAGTACGCGCGTTCGTTCCTCCTGAGCGAAGACGACGACGGCGACCTCACGCATTTCATTCACGAGCAACTCGCTGTCTTCCTCCGGGCGCTCGACGAGCTCGAGGACTACCTCACCCGAAAGTCACGAGAGATTCGTGAACTGAAGGCCGTGGTCGACCGTTCGTACCGAGACCTCAATCATCGGGAACTTGCAATCCTCGACCGCGCGATCCGCGACGATGGCGCGGAGTTCACAGTCACCTCTCACTCGGTCAGTCATCGCATTTCTCCCGAAACGGCGCGGCTAGACCTCCTCGATCTGGAGTCGCGTGGGCTGCTCACGAAGGCCCGGCGAGGAAAGCGATTCGTCTGGACGCCGGTTCCGGGCGCGACCGCCGCGCTCGCATCGGCGCGAGGCTGAGTTGACATTCGCGTCAGTACGATCCATTCATGCGCGAACGCGGGGACATCGAGTGCTGGCTCACCGACATGGACGGCGTGTTGGTGCACGAGAACACCCCGCTGCCCGGTGCTGCCGACCTGATCAAGCAGTGGCGGGATCGCGGCATCCCGTTCCTGGTGCTCACCAATAACTCGATCTTCACGCCGCGGGATCTCGCCGCCCGGCTTCGTGCGTCGGGGCTCGACGTGCCCGAAAAGAGCATCTGGACGTCGGCCCTGGCAACGGCAGACTTCTGCGCCTCACAGATTCCGGGCGGCTCGGCCTTCGTAATCGGTGAAGCGGGCATCACGAACGCGCTGCACGAAGTCGGTTTCATCATGACCGACACCGCACCCGACTACGTCGTCGTCGGCGAGACCCGCAACTACTCGTTCGAAGCGATCACCCGCGCGATCCGGCTGATCAACGCAGGCTCCCGCTTCATCGCGACGAATCCGGATGCCACCGGGCCGAGCGCGGACGGCGTGCTGCCCGCCACCGGCGCGGTTTCGGCACTCATCACCAAGGCCACCGGTAAGGAACCCTATGTCGTGGGCAAGCCGAACCCGATGATGTTCCGGTCGGCGATGAACCGCATCGGTGCACACAGCGAGAACACCGGAATGATCGGCGACCGGATGGACACCGACATCGTCGCCGGTATCGAGGCCGGCCTACACACCGTGCTCGTGCTGACCGGCATCTCGGATGCTGCCGAGATCGAGCGTTACCCGTTTCGGCCCGACGAGATTCTCACGGGCGTGCACGAACTGGTCGACCGCGACTGACGTAAAGAAGCTGAGCCTGTTAACCTCCGGGCATGGCCTGGACGTGGAGCGATGACGCCCCCGACACCATCGTTCTCGGCGACAACCTCGCCGTCGCGGCCGGCATCCCAGATGGCGCGTTCCGACTGATCTACCTCGACCCCCCGTTCAACACCGGCCGCACGCAACGCCACCAGCGGGTCACGGCGACCCGCGACGAGGCAGGCCGGGCAGGCTTCGGCGGTCACGGATACCTCCGGGAGAGCGGCGCAGTGTCGCAGTACAACGACACCTTCGAGGACTACTGGGCCTTTCTGGAACCGCGACTGCGCGAAGCCCACCGCCTTCTCGACGAACAGGGCACGCTCTACCTGCACCTCGATTACCGGGAGTCGCACTACGCGAAGGTCGCTCTCGATGGGCTGTTCGGCCGGGAGTGCTTTCTCAACGAAATCATTTGGGCCTACGACTACGGGGCCAAGTCGACGCGGCGTTGGCCAGCGAAACACGACACGATCCTGGTGTACGTGAAAGATCCCGACCGGTATTTCTTCGACTCGACTTCAGTCGACCGCGAACCCTACATGGCGCCGGGACTCGTGACACCAGAAAAGGTCGAGCGGGGCAAACTGCCGACGGATGTCTGGTGGCACACGATCGTGCCGACGAACGGCCGCGAGCGCACCGGCTACCCGACGCAGAAGCCGGAAGGCATCCTGCGTCGGATCGTGCAGGCGTCGAGCGCTCCCGGCGATCGCGTGCTCGACCTGTTCGCCGGATCGGGTACGACGGGTGCCGTGGCGGCATCCCTCGGTCGGCAGTTTCTGCTGGTCGACGAGAGCCCGGCTGCCGTAGCCGTGATGCGCGCCCGGTTGCCCGAGGCGCGATTCGTCGAACTCTAGGTCAGCCGTTCGTCGCCGGCGGAACCGGGGGCACTGCGACCGAGCCCGTCATCACGTCTCCAGATGAGCGACTGATGAAGCAAAAGTACGACGGGTCGGCCTTCCACTCTTCCTTCGTCACGGGGTAGGCACCCTGGATTTGCGCGTCGTTGTAGACGCCCGCGGCCGCGAGGTCGACGATGCCGGGAGCCGAGCAGAGCAACGTGATTTCGGTCTGCAG
>JBDTNW010000272.1:0-3275 GCA_039933575.1 Pseudolysinimonas sp.
GGCGCTTCGGATGTCGGTGTGCCCGAAGTCGTCGCCCTTGTAGAGCAGGGGTTCGCCGGTCGCCTTTGCGAGGGCGTAGGCGAAGCAGTCGCCGAAGTTGAGCCGCGCGGGGTGCCCGCTCCCCCTGCCGAAGTTGCGGTGGGCCTCTCGTGCGATGGCGGCGTGCTCCGCCGTGAACGGCTCAATCTGCGGGTCGATCGTTCGGAGGATGTCGTCGAGGGCGGATCGCGCTCGAGGGTCACGGGCTCGATCCGCGACGATATACAGCTCGACGAGCGTGGGCGCCGCCATTGCGATCCGCCGTTCGGTCTCGAGCACGGACGAGAACGCCGCGGCCTCCGGTCCGTTCGCGAGGATCGCGATCACCGCCGACGAGTCGACGATCATCGCGGGAGCCCCGTCTCGTCGTCGTAGAGGTCATCGGTGCTGAAGTCGATACCGCCGGCGTGCTCACGGAACTCGCGCGCGAGTTGCAGGATGCGCTCCGCCTTTCCTGCGTCACCCGTGTCGCGCTGTAGTTCGGCGATGCGGTGCTCGACGGCTTCGGTCACGGCATCCGTCTGGTTCACGCCCCGCAGCGTAGCCAGCTCGCGCACGAGGGCGTGGGTGCGCTCGTTCTTGATGTTGAGGCTCATGTCTACCAATCTACCGTGAAGAGGTAGATATCTACCCTCGGAGTCTCAGGCCTTGCGGGGTGGGCGCGAAACCGGCCGCGACCAGTGACTTGCCGAAGGGCGTGCCGAGCGAGAACGCGCCGTCGACCTTCTCGATGCGCAGCCGGCCACCCGCGCGGCGCACCACCGTGGTAAGCGACTCGGCTGCGGCGGCGAGGCGTTGCTCGTCGGTGGTGAAGGTCAGCACGGTCTTGCCGCCGCGCTCGACGTAAATGCCGAGGGCGCCATCCACGAGGACCACGAGCGAGCCGGCTTTTCTCCCGGGTCGGTGACCTTCGGCCTCAGGCCAGCCGAGGGCGGCGCCGTAGGGGTTCGCCGGATCGGTCGCCGTCATCGTCACGGCGACGGGGGTCGCGCCCTCGTCGGGTTCGGCGGCGAAGGTGCGCAGTCTGTCGACGGTGGCAGGGGTCGCAAACTGGGCAGCGCCGAGCCCGTCGATGAAGTACCCGCGGCGAGTGCGGCCGGTCTCTTCGAGGCTCGACAGCACCTTGTAGGCGAGCGCGAACCCGCCAACCACGCCCTCGGACATCACGGCTCCGCGCGTGACGACACCGTGTCGTTCGAGCAGCTGTTCGGCCAGAGCCGAGGCGCGCACGGTGGGGTTCGCTTCGGGCGCGGGGAGCAGAGACCACCTTCCGGCGACAGTAGGCGGCGCAATTTGCGCGAGCGAGTTCGCGACTCTGGCCCGCATCCGGTGTGCTCGATTGCGGGGGGTGGCGCGAGCCCTCGTGGTCGTCGCGCCGAGCCGGGCGCGCAGCGGGGCGAGGGTGTCGTTGCCGACGAGTCCGGCCCAGACCAGATCCCAGAGGGCGCGCGCGAGAGCGGTGTCGTCGACCGGATCGGTGACACTCACGGCGGTCGAGAGCTGCCGGAAGAAGAAGGCACCACCCCCCGCGAGGGCGTCGATGATGCGGCCGTGCAGGTCACCCTGATCGGTGAGATTCGGTTCGCCGAGGGTGAGGGGGGCGGCATCCGCGAGGTGGAGCGCGACCCAGCCGTCACCACCGGGCAGCTCGCCACGACCCGACCACAGCACCTCACCGGAGGTCGTCAACTCGTCGAGCATCGCGGGGGAGTAATCCCGCACCCGGCTGGGCAGCACCATGCTCTCCCAACTGCTCGCGGGCAGCGCGACGCCGGCGAGTTGGTCGATCGCGATAACGAGTCCGTCGATCCCACGGAGGTCGCCGAACCGCTGCCAGCTGGGGAGGAACCGGCCGAGTGCCCGCTGCGGCACGGGCTCGACTTCAGAACGCAGGGCCGCGAGTGAGCGTCGACGGAGCCGACGCAGGATCTCGGCATCCACCCATTCGGTGCCTGTCGCGCCGGGGCGGAATTCACCCTCCACCACCCGACGGTCGGCGGCGAAGCGGCGCAGAACGTCGGTCACGACGGCGACGCCGAGTCCGAGTCGGGATGCCGCATCCTGAGCGGTGAACGGACCGTGGGTGCGCACATACCGCGACACGAGGTCGCCGACCGGATCGTCGACCGGATCGAGGAACGCGTTCGGCACCCCGATCGGGAGGGGGACTCCGAGGGCATCCCGAAGCCGGCTCGCATCCTCGACGACCGCCCAGCGCGTCTCGCCCGCGATCTGGGCGCGGATGATTCGATTCGCCTTTGCGAGCTCGCCCAGGAACTCGGCGGGTCTCGATACACCGCCTTCGGCGGCACTCGACCAGCGGAGCTGGACCTCCTCCACCGAGAGCGGGCCGAGGATGCGCAGCAGGTCGACGATCCCCTCGGCATCCTTCGCGTGCCGTTCGGGGTCGAGGCGCTGCAGTTCGAGTTCGATCTGCTCGATCACCTTCGGGTCGAGCAGTTCGCGCAGCTCGGCGCGACCGAGCAGCTCGGCCAGCAACTGCGGGTCGAGGGACAGCGCGGCGGCGCGACGTTCGGCGAGCGGAGAGTCGCCCTCATACATGAACGCCGCGACGTATCCGAAAAGGAGGGTGCGTGCGAACGGCGACGGGGATGCGGTTTCGACCTCGACGAGCCGCACGGCCCGGCTCGCGATGGCGGTCGTCAGCTCGGCGAGGGCTGGGAGGTCGTAGACATCCTGAAGCACTTCGCGCACCGTCTCGAGGATGATCGGAAACGACGGGTATTTGCGCGCAACGTCGAGCAATTGGGCGCTGCGCTGACGTTGCTGCCAGAGCGGATTGCGCCGGCCGGGGTTGTACCTCGGCAGAAGCAGGGCACGAGCCGCGGCTTCGCGGAAGCGGGAGGCGAACAGCGCCGAGCCTCCGACTTCGGTCGTGACGATCTCTTCGAGTTCGTCTTTCTCGAACAGGAACAGGTCGGCGCCGGGCGGTTCGGCATCCGTCTCGGGCAGCCGTACGACGATGCCGTCGTCACCCGCCATCGCCGAGCCTTCGACGCCCAGGCGTTCGCGGATGCGCGCCGAGATCGCGAGCGCCCACGGGGCGTGCACCGGCATCCCGTACGGCGAATGCAGCACCACCCGCCAGTCGCCGAGTTCGTCGCGGAAGCGCTCGACGAGCAGCGTCGTGTCGGTCGGAACGGCTCCGGTCGCGGCCTTCTGCTCCTCGACGAAGCGGATGAGGTTCTGCACCGCCCACTCATCCAGCCCGCTGG
>JBDTNW010000273.1:0-3259 GCA_039933575.1 Pseudolysinimonas sp.
GCCTGATCAGCCGCGGGTACGAGCACTTCGTCGAAAAGCTCGAAGCACTCGGGGCAGACTTCGACCTGATCGAGGTCTGAGCCTGCCGCCGTCGACGGAGCCTCGGCGCAAGCCCGAGAAGCAAATGCGGTGGTACGTGCTGGCCGCCATCGCGACGGTCATCTGCGAGTTTCTCGGCCGCTACCGGATGCGCGGGCTCGACAACATCCCGAAGACTGGCGCGTTCGTTCTGGCGCCCAACCATCTCTCGAATTTTGACTCGCTGACGACCGCGTACCTGGTTTGGCGGGCCGGGCGGGTGCCCCGCTTCCTCGGCAAGGCGAGCCTGTTTCGGGTACCGGTCTTTGGGTGGCTACTGCGCTACACCGGTCAGATTCCGGTCGAGCGTGCGGGAGGCGGAGCCGATCCACTCGCGGCCGCGAATCGGCTCATCGTGAATGACCTCGCGGTGGTGGTCTACCCGGAGGGCACGTTCACCCGGGATCCCGACGGGTGGCCGATGCGCGGCAAGCAGGGTGCGGTGCGGCTGGCGCTGGAGCGCGGCATCCCGCTCATCCCGATGGCGCACTGGGGTGTGCAGAAGATCCTGCCGACGTACGGTCGCGGTTTGAGCGTTTTCCCGCGAAAGAAGGTCGAGATGCTAGTCGGCACCCCGCTCGATCTCTCGAAGTGGGCCGGTCGCACCGACAATGAGGCGTACCAGCAGGCGACACTCGCTCTGATGAATGCGATCGCGGCACTGGTCGGAGAACTTCGTGGCGAGAAGCCCCCAGCCGAGCGTTGGGATCCGGTCGCGCACGGGCAGACGGAGTTCGGCCGACTCTGAGTTTCAGCGGGCCGGCCTCGGTGCCGGTCGCGGGCTCTCCCGCTCGCCCATCGCGTGCCTGGCCAGAATCGTCGCGCCCGCGACGGCGGCGGGCATGACGAAGATTGCGCCGAGCGGGATCAGGAAGCAGAGATGCACCGCGACGCCGAAGCCGAGCACCCGCGGACTGCGAGTGCGCAACAGGTCGCGGCGCTGCACCCGGGTCAGGCCACGGGCTTCGAGAGGTCGAGTTGTTAGTTCGATCGCGACCAGTCGCCCCGACAGGAAGATGCCCAGCACCGCGGATGCGATGGTTCCAACCACGGGGATGAGCCCGATTACCGCGAGCAGGATGCCGGTGAAGATCGCGCGCACGCTCAGGCGCACGGCATCCCCGCTCGAACGCCAGAAGCCGGGCTCGTGGGCGGGCACGAACTCTCCGAACTCCGTCTCGACGGCGCGCCAGATCTTCTCGTAGAACCAGTCCCCGACGAACAGCGTCAGTCCGGTGAACGTGAAGGCGAACAACAGCACCAAGGCGATGATCAGCGCGAGGCCGAGCGCCAGCCGAAAGAGTGTGCGCCAGCTCTCATCCCATCCGTTCGCGAATGGGGTCAGAAAATCCATGATCGCCGTCAGGTTGATGGCGAGAACCACGACCAGCGACAGCAGAACCGCGAACACGAGGGCGGCCGGGATCAGGCCCAGCCACATCGCGCGGGGCGTGCGGCGCCAGAACGTGAAACCTCGGGCGAGGGTGGCGAACCCGAGTGCGAACTCAGCCCCTGCGCGAGGCGCTCGTCCCGACGGCGCGGGCACGGCGCTTGCCGACCGTGAGCGTTGGGACACGAACCAAGGCTATGTGGATGCCGTGCTCAGGGGATGCAGGAGAATGGGCGAGTGCCGACCGACGCCCCGCTCGACCCCGCCGCCACGCGCCACGGCATCCGGGTTGCCGTGCTCGGTGCCGGATCGTGGGGCACGACGTTTGCGAAAGTGCTCGCCGACGGTGGGGCGCAGGTTTCGCTCTGGGCCAGGCGACCGGAGATTGCCCGCGAGATCATCGAGTCGCATCGCAACACGGCCTACCTGCCCGGGATCAACCTCCCGCGCGGCATCTCGTCGTCGTCCCACCTTGCCGACGTTCTCAACGGGGTCGAGCAGCTCTACATCTCTGTTCCGTCGCAGTCGCTGCGTGAAAATCTGCGCCTGATCCGCGACCTGGTGCCGGCCGACATCCCGATCGTCTCCCTCATGAAAGGGGTCGAACGCGACACCCGGATGCGAATGAGTGAAGTGATCGAGCAGGAGCTCGAGATCGACTCCGGCCGTATCGCTGTCGTGTCGGGTCCGAACCTGGCGCTCGAGATCGCAAAGGAACAGCCCACTGCGGCAGTCGTGTCGTCGCGCAGTCTGGCGACGGCATCCGACGTCGCTGTCGTGTCGACCAACCGCTACTTTCGCTCGTTCGTCAACACGGATGTCGTGGGCACCGAATTCGGGGGAGTGCTGAAGAACCTGATCGCTGTCGCGATCGGCATCGTCGATGGGGTCGGCTACGGCGAGAACACCAAGGCGTCGATCATCACGCGCGGGTTGGTCGAGATGACCGACTTCGCGGTCGCCTACGGCGGTCTGACCGAAACCATGAGCGGACTGGCCGGGCTGGGCGACCTCATCGCGACCTGCGAGTCACCGCTCTCGCGCAACAACACGGCGGGGCGCCTGCTCGGGCAGGGCTACGACTATGCCGAGGTCATCGCGCAGATGAACCAGACTGCCGAGGGGCTCGCCTCGGTGGCACCCGTGCTCGAACTCGCCGCCGCGGTCGGCGTCGAGATGCCGATCTGCAGCCAGGTCGCCGAAGTTCTCGCGGGTACGCTCGCGCCGAAGGATCTCGCGCCGCACCTCACGACCGACACGAAGGAGCCGCAGGGTGAGTGATTCCCCGACCACGACGGGCAAGATCCGCGTCGCGCTGTTCTTCGGCGGCCGCTCGAGCGAGCACGGCATCTCGTGTGCGACCGCCGGGGGAGTGCTCGGCGCAATCGATCGCGAGCGGTATGAGGTCATCCCGATCGGTATCACGCCCGACGGGGTTGTGACCCTTCAGCCCGACGACGCCACGGGCCTGACCCTCGCCGCCGAGTTGCCGACAGTTCACGACAACGGCACCCGCGTCTTTCTGCCCGAGTCGGCCGCCACCCGCGAATTCACGGTGCGGCTCGCCGATGGCACGTTCCAGTCGCTCGGTGAGGTGGATGTCGCCTTCCCCATCCTGCACGGACCGTTTGGGGAAGACGGCAGCATCCAGGGTCTGTTCGAACTGGTCGGCCTGCCCTACGTCGGCAACGGCGTGCTCGCGTCGGCTCTGGGCATGGACAAGCACTTCACCAAAACGGTGCTCGCCGGTGCCGGTGTCGCGGTCGCTCCCTGGGTCACGGTGACGCGGGC
>JBDTNW010000274.1:0-3232 GCA_039933575.1 Pseudolysinimonas sp.
CCGAAGCACCGGGAACACTCGACTACCTTGGGGGGGTGCCACAACGAAAGGGCTCATCGGGCGTAGGGCTCTTGTATGGCCTCTACTCCGCACGGCTTCGCCGGGAGTTGGCTGACGCATCCCTCCCCCACCACGTCGGCATGATCATCGACGGCAATCGCCGGTGGGCACGGGAGCGAGCCCTCGAGACCGCGGCTCACGGTCATCGGGCTGGTGCGGCGAAGATGCGCGAGTTCCTCGGTTGGTGCGACGCGCTCGGCATCCGGGTCGTGACGATCTACCTGCTGTCGTCAGACAACCTCACGGGGCGCGACCCTGAGGAGCTTCGGCAACTGTTCGAGATCATCGCCGCCCTTGCCGACGACCTCTCGCGGGCGGGCGACTGGCGGGTGCAGCACGTCGGCCGCGATGACGGCCTCCCTCAGCCTCTCGTCGACACACTGAAGGCCGCCGAAGATCGCACCCGGGGCAACGCGGGCCTGCACATCAACCTCGCCGTCGGGTACGGCGGACGCCGAGAGATCGCGGATGCCATGCGCAGCATCGTGCGCAGCCACGGCAAGGGCGGTGGCACGATCGACGATCTCGCCGACATCCTCACCCCAGAAATGATTGCCGACCATCTCTACACGCAGGGTCAGCCCGATCCCGACCTCATCATCCGCACCTCAGGCGAGCAGCGACTGTCGGACTTCATGCTCTGGCAAAGCGCCCACAGTGAGTTCTACTTCGTCGAGGCCCTTGGTCCCGACCTTCGTGAGGTCGACTTCCTCCGAGCGCTGCGCGCCTACGCCACCCGTGATCGCAGGTACGGGGCATGACCGCGCTCAAGGACTATCAGGCCGGGTTCTCTGAGGAGCCTGGCTACCTCGACTACGCCCGGATCGCGCCGGTCGGCCGCGCGGTGCTTGAGGAGCAGACCGCACTCGGCACCATGCTCGCGACGGCCCGCTTCGGATCGCTCGGCGTTCTGCTCAGCCAGCACGACCGGATGCGACGTGCCGTCGCCGCGGTCGGGGGATTCCGACCCGACCAGGTGGTGTTCCAACCGAACACCTCGCAAGGTCTGATGCACACGATGTTCGGGATCACCGGCACCGTCGCGGTGTCGCCGACCGAGTTTCCGTCGCTGACTTTCGCGGTGTCGCGAGCCACGTCGGCGTTGGGCGGGGTTGTTCCGCTCTGGCTGCAGACGGATGCCGGCCGCGTCACTCCCGGCATCCTTCGTGACCAGCTCACCCCGGCCGTCGTCGCGGTCGGAGTGAGCCTCGTCGACTTTCGTACGGGCTACCTCGCTGACCTCGAAGCCATTCGGGATGCCATCGGTGACCGTCTTCTGATCGTTGACGCGAGTCAAGGTTTCGGCGTCGTTGACGTGCCTTTTGGGTTGGTCGATGTCGTCGCGGCCGGGGGTCAGAAGTGGCCGCGCGCCGGACTCGGCACCGGGTTCTTGGCGATGAGCGATCGGGCGCGTGAACAGCTCACGCCCGTCTGGTCGGGTCTCGCGGGAGCTCAGGACGGCTTTTATGACGGCGTCACCGCACCGCTGCCGGGAGCAGCCGCGTTCCAGGTTTCGCACGCCGAACCCGTCGCGGCCGCGCGGCTAGCGGCAGCTCTCGAAGAGATCGCCCAGGTCGGCGTGGGCGTGCTCAACTCGGCGATGGCACTCTCGGTGTCGCGACTGATTGACCTGGCCGATGAGTACGCGGTGCCGGTCGTGTCTCCCCGCGACGAATCCGAACGTGCCGGCATCGTCGTGCTCGAGCCGACCGCCGAGCAGCTCACGGTGCTGGTGGCATCTCTGCACAATCACGGGGTAACGGTGACGGTGCGCGACACGACGGTTCGATTGTCGGCGCACGCGACCGTCGAGGAAGAGACCTTCTCGATGCTTCGCGCTGCGTTGGTTTCGTTCGCCACGACGATCTAGCGCCGCGTCCCGATTCATTCACACGCCCGTAACGCTGAAGGAGCGTGTCGGGACGTCGTTGACTCACCGCCCGGGTTAGCGTCGAGACATCAGGCACGGCGCCTGGTCGGAGCGGCCACGTAAGTTCGCATCCGAGTTGAAGTGGCCGCCACGAGACAGAGCCGGGGAGACATCCCGGGGATGGAGTGGGAGTGCCCGCACTCGACAAGCCTCAGCAGAGCACCTCCGCCGGAAACGGCGGATCGACGAAACCGAGGCAGGGTGAGCGCACCTTCGTGCTCGATACCTCGGTGTTGCTGAGCGATCCCAAGGCGATGTTCCGGTTCGCGGAACATGCCGTTGTCCTGCCCGTCATCGTCGTGTCCGAGCTCGAGGCGAAACGCCACGATCCTGAGATCGGGTACTTCGCTCGCCAGGCCCTGCGCAACCTCGACGAGCTGCGCATCCAGCACGAACGGCTCGACTTCCCGATGGCGGTCGGTGACGACGGCGGCTCGCTGCGCGTGGAACTGAACCACTCGAACCAGGCGGTTCTGCCGTCGGGGTTGCAGCTCGGCGACAACGACTCCCGCATCCTCGCTGTCGCGATGAACCTCGCGAATGATGGGCTCGCAGTCACGGTGGTCTCGAAAGACCTGCCGATGCGCGTCAAGGCTGCTTCGATCGGCCTCGCTGCCGAGGAGTACAAGGCCGAACTCGCCGTCGATTCCGGCTACACCGGTATGGCCGACATCGACCTGTCGAGCGAGCAGATGTCGGAGCTGTACGAGAACGAAGTGCTCTCCTCTCGTGCGGTGGCCGACATCCCGATCAATACCAGCCTGGTCGTCCATTCCGACCGGGGCTCGGCTCTGGGTCGGGTCACCGGCCGGGGACAGTTCAAGTTGGTGCGCGGCGATCGGGATGTCTTCGGCCTTCACGGTCGCAGCGCCGAACAGCGTCTCGCGATCGACATGCTGCTCGATCCCGAGATCGGCATCGTCTCCCTCGGCGGACGGGCGGGCACCGGTAAGTCGGCGCTCGCCCTGTGTGCCGGACTCGAAGCCGTTCTCGAGAAGCAGCAGCACCGCAAGATCATGGTCTTCCGCCCGCTGTACGCGGTCGGCGGCCAGGAGTTGGGCTACCTGCCCGGCGACAAGGACGAGAAGATGAGCCCCTGGGGTCAGGCGGTCGTCGACACCCTCGGTGCTTTGGTCAGCGACAACGTGCTTGAGGAGATCGTCGAACGCGGCATCCTCGAGGTGCTGCCGCTGACCCACATCCGCGGCCGTTCGCTGCACGACGCCTTCGTGATCGTCGACG
>JBDTNW010000275.1:0-3231 GCA_039933575.1 Pseudolysinimonas sp.
TCGGCGACGACGATGCGGTAATACGGCGCGCGGATCTTGCCGAGGCGCTTGAGACGGATCTTGACTGACAAGAAAAAACTCCTACAAGTGTGTGCGATGACGGTCGAACTGCTCCCGTGCGCGTGGGGCACACTCGGCAGGTAGCTCTAAGGGAGATCGTCCGGGCCGGATAGAGGGTCGGGCTGTTCGGACGGTCCAACGGACCATTCTGGCAGACTCCGCGGCATCCTGCGACCACGGATTCTGCGGGTTGCCTCAGCTCAGGTGCGACGAACGAAGTACACGACGGCTCCGATGATGACGAGCACCAGAATCGCGAGCCCGACCCAGAGCAGCCACCACAGATCGAGACCGGATGTCGGGGGCGTCACGTCGGTGGGTGTCGCGCTGGGCGTCGGGGTGGCCGACGCCGTCGGAGTCGCCGAAGGGGTGGGCGTCGGGGTGGGCGTGGGCGTCGGCGTCGCGGTGTCGACGATGGTCGAGGTCGAGCCGCCGTGGCCATGATGGCTGCCGCCGCCCGATCCCCCGGTGTCTCCGCCCGACGAGCCACCGGTCGTACCGCAGGTGCCGGTGTCGTCGAGCCCAAGGATGAAGTAGAACGCGACCCCGGTCGACACCCACGACGGCTGCACATCCCCGGTCTCGGTGTAGCAGCCGAGGGCGATGGTGTCCGGGCCGCCGGCAGAACCGGGTGCTCCGAAGCCGTCAACGATCTCGAGCCAGTGGCCGTTGGGGGCCTCGAGGCGAAGGCGGTATTCGCCGGAGGCGGCGGGGAGCGCAACCTGGAAGTCGCCCGAGGAGCCGGATTCGACGACATCGAGTTCGGTCCAGCTGGCTGGGTCCGTCGTCCAGCCGCCCCAAACCGCGGTGTAGAGGTGCACGCGAATGTTGTCGAGCGGGGTCGGTGAACCACCTTGCAAGTCGGCAACCAGGACGCCCGCGATGCTCACGACATCCGCTTGCAGGGTGAGATCGAAGTCGATGCCGGTGGACGGAGGACTCACGGGGGTGAAGTCACACCCACACCCGTCGAAGCCGTCGTAAGTCATGGACGCGTAGGGGCCGACGTCATCCCAGTCGTCGGCGTAAACGGCGTACGTCAGCCCCGGGCGGACGTACAGCGTGTATTCGCCGTAGGCGTCCGTCGTCGTTTCGAAGCTGAGGCTCGGAACCGGCCGGTCTTCCGCAGCGACGTAGATACCTTCGATCGGCGCGCCACCGCTCGTCACGGTGCCCGAGATCGCGGTCGCCCCGGGCATCGTCATCGAGAGGCCAGAGAAACCGACACCCGGGTGGCCCGTCAGAACGGTCGCGTTCTCGGGGTCGTCGAGCTCCCCGCCGAGATAGGCGTCGAGGTAGGGGGTGTTTTCGTCCTGCATGTTGAATTGGAGGGTGTAGGGGCCGTCATAGATCACTGTCGGCAGGTCGAAATGGCCGGTCGTGGTGACAACAGAGGTGCCGAGCCCCGCCCAGTACCCGGGGCCGGAGCCGGAGTCGGGGAAGTACTGCGAGAGCTGAACTTCGACGCGGCCCGCCATCGCGGGCGACCAGTTCGCGATGTCACCGGTGATATGAACGATCCGGTTCACGACGAGAGTGCCCGCGTTGACGTCGGCTCCGGTTACCGACGTGCCACCGGCTGAACTTCCGTAGGCGTTACCGGGTGTGTCAGTGGAACCGTTTCGGACGTAGTAGAAGTAGTCCCCGTCGGGCAGGGAAACGGTCACATCGCCGGTGGCGTCCGAGTTGACCAGCGCCGCCGGCGAGTTGTCGAAGTTGCGAAAGTCGACTTCAAGACCGACGACTGGCGCGCTCGCCTGGTCCACCAGGTGCAGGGTCACGAGTCCTGTCGCCGACGCCGACGCACCCGGCACGAGAGCTGCGAGAAGCCCCAACATCGCGGCCGCAACGACCGCGGTGACGCGCGAACGAAGAGACGCTGCGGGGGTCTCGGTGCGGCGGAACATCGGGCCTCAATCTGCGGGGAGTTGGCTCACCTTACCGGAGCAGACGACTCCGTCGAGGTCACGACGGGGTCGACATCCTTCGGCCGCGGACGACGTCTCGACAGCGCGACTCCGAGCAGACACACGACGCCCCCGACGAGCGCGAGCCAGTGCGGAATCTCACCGAAGGCGAGGAACCCCATCAGGGTCGCGAGTGGCGGCGACAGGTAGCTCGAGATGCCGAGTTGGCCGGCCGGCATCCGCTTCAATGCGTACGCCCAGGTCGTGAAGGCGAGGGCTGTCGGCACCAGGCCGAGATACAGCGTGCCGAGCCAGGCAGAGGTCGGCGCGACCGCGAGTTGGGTGACGAGAACGCCCGCGAACGGTAGGCACACGATGAGGCCGATCACGCAGCCGATGAAGGTGGCTTGAATCGCCGGGATGCGTCGAACCACCGGCTTCTGGGTGATCACACCGACCGCGTAGGCGATGGCGGCGGCGAGCGCAAGGAGGGCGCCAACGACATCCACCGGATGCGCGGTGCCGGAGCGCAGGGTCGTGCCGACTCCGATCAGGATGACTCCCGCGAAGGCGACGACGGCCCCGATCGCGAGCCATTTCGGGATACCTTCGCCGAGAAACAGCCCGGCGCCGAGCGCAATCAGGATCGGACCGATGCCGACGATCATCGCGGCAGTCCCGGCGTCGAGGGTGTGCTCCGCGGTGTTGAGCGCAACGTTGTAGGCGCCGAACCAAGCCACGCCGTAGATGACGAGCTGGATCCACTCACGTCGGGTGGGCGGCACCCAGCGATGCGCGATGAGCACCGCGATTCCGAGGGCGACGGTGCCGACGGCCAACCGTCCGAGGGCGAGTGCTCCCCCGTCGAGGTGCTGGCTGACGCCTCGGATGACGACGAAGGCGCTCGCCCACGCCAGAAACGTGAAGACGACGGCACCCAGCAACAACCAGCGGGAGGAGCTCACACGCCCACGTTACGGAGCACCGCGGACGCGCGATACGCCGGTCACGGTCAGTCTTGGACGGAATCCCGCCAGGCCAGCATCTTCTTGACGACACCGAGGTCGTGGGTGGCGTCGATCGCGACCTCGAACAACGTCACGCCGAGCTCTCGGTAAACGTCGAGTTGGGCGCGCTCGGTCGACCCGAAACCGCGGATCGAGCTCCCGGTCGAAATCTCGATCTCCTCGATCGGTCGACCGACCTCTTCGCACCAGTGCCGCAGCACGCCGAGCTTGTGCGTCATCGTGTCGGGGTCGGCGAA
>JBDTNW010000276.1:0-3225 GCA_039933575.1 Pseudolysinimonas sp.
AGGGCGTGAACGACTGGCGCGCGCCCTTGGGCTGGTCGAGACGCTGTTCGTTACGACGATCGAGGCGTGCCATGTGTCGTCCTCCTTCCGCGGATGGGGATGGTTGCCGTGTTGGTGCTGCTGATCAGGGCAGGTTGAGAATCTTCGGCCGAGGTACTTCGCCAGTCGTCCGGCAGCAGATAGTCGAGGACGTCATCGATGGTCACCACCCCGACGAGACGGTGCTGTTCGTCGACGACGGGCAGCGAGACGAGGTTGTACGAAGCCAGAATGCGCGACACTTCAGCCGCGCTCGTGCCCGGGTGCACGGGTTCGAGAGTTGTGTCGAGCAGCGTGCCGAGTCGCTCGTGTGGCGGGTAGCGCAGCATCCGCTGAAAGTGCACCATGCCGAGGAATCGCCCGGTCGGTGGCTCATAGGGCGGCAGTGTTACGCAGATCGCCGCGCCGAGGGCGGGGGCGAGTTCATGTCGGCGGATGAGGGCGAGCCCCTCAGCCACTGTCGCGTCGGCAGACACGATGATCGGCTCAGTAGTCATCAGGCCGCCCGCCGTGTCAGCGCCGTAGGCGAGCAGAAATCGCACGTCCTCTGCTTCTTCGGGTTCCATGAGATCAAGCAGCGCCTCACCGCGCTCTTCCGAGAGCTGCGCGATGAGGTCGGCGGCGTCGTCGGGCTGCATCTGGTCGAGCACGTCCGCGGCGCGTTCGTCGTCGAGCTGACCGATGAGATCGACCTGGTCCTGCTCGGGCATCTCCTCGAGTGCATCGGCAAGCCGGTCGTCGGGCAGTTCTTCGGCGACTTCGCGCCGGCGGCCTTCGGGCAGATCGAGCAGGGTGTTCGCGAGGTCGGCGGGCAGCAGGTCGGAGTAGGTCGCCACCAACTGTTCGGCAGACTGCGGGTCGCCCGATGTGTCTTCGCGGATCTGCAACCAGGTCGCGAATGTCGTCGCGCCCTTACTGAAGGGGGATGCCGTACGCGGGCGACGCAGGAAGAGATCGCCGATCTTCCACTCGCCGGCGGGCGTCGCTTCGATCGAGACGTCTTCGATGGTGGCCTCGCCCGATCCGTCGCGCAACGTGACCTTGCGACCGATCAGCTCGGCGAGGGCGCGTACTTCGCCACCGCGCTGTTCGAATCGTCGGAGGTTGATCAAACCGGTCGTGATGATCTGACCCGATCCGATACTCGTGACCCGGCCGATCGAGAGGAAAACACGACGTTTGCCGGGGATCTCGACGATCAAACCGACGACGCGTGGCGCCTCCGATTTGCGATAGACGACCACGACATCCCGAGCCTTGCCGACCTTGTCGCCCGCGGGGTCGAAAACGGAGCACCCGGCCAACCGGGCGACGAAAACTCGCGTCGCGCTCACGTGGGAAACCCTACTCAATCAGGCTGCGACGACCCGCTTCAGTCGTCGGGTCGGCTCCTGATCCGTTCGCGCGCGCCAATTTGTCTGCTCGAGTCCTTCAAGCGCGTCGATTGGCGCGCGCGAAGCGTCGCTCAACGCTGCGACGACCCGGCAGGCGACGGATGTCGGCGGCAGACTGGGCGAGTGATCCGCTCCCAGAGACTCGTGTTGGCGATTGCCGTGCTGGCGTCGTTCGTGGCGTTCCTCGACGGGACTGTCGTGAACGTCGCGCTGCCCGCGATCCTGCGCGATCTGGGTGGCGGGATTGCGACTCAGCAGTGGGTGGTCGACGCGTACCTGATCACGCTGGGATCGCTGATTTTGGTTGCCGGGTCGATCTCGGATGCGTTCGGCCGCATCCTGGTATTGCGGATTGGGCTGCTGCTCTTCGGGATCGCGTCGATCGGCATCGCCGCTGCGCAAGATCCGCTCCTTCTGATCGTCGCCCGCGCGCTCCAGGGTGTCGCGGGAGCGTTGCTGGTGCCCTCGTCGCTCGCGCTCATCACCTCGACGTTCGACGGCAAGGCACGTGGACGGGCAATCGGGACGTGGACAGCCCTGACCAGCACTGCGATGATCGTCGGCCCATTCCTTGGCGGCGTCTTCGTCGATTTCGTGTCGTGGCGGTTCGCCTTCCTGATCAACGTCGTGCCGATCACCGTCACGTTTGTGCTGCTCGCGATGCTGGGACAGAAGGATGTGCGCGCCGCCGGGGTGCGCATTGACTACCTGGGCGCCGTGCTCTGCACCCTGGGGCTCGGCGGCATCGTGTTCGCGCTGATCGAGCAGGGGAATCTCGGATGGGCGAATCCGGCGATCTACCTGTCGATGGGGCTTGGTGTGCTCGCGTTCGCCGGGTTCCTGGTGCGGCAGCGGTTTGCGCGCAATCCGATCATGCCGCTCGGTCTGTTCCGAGTGCGTAACTTCTGGACGGGCAACCTCGCGACGGCTTTCATTTACGGGGCGCTGGGACTTTCCTCCGTCGTCGTCGGTATCTACCTCCAGGAGGGTGCGCACCTGCCCGCGACGCTCGCCGGTCTCGCGTCGCTGCCCAGCATCCTGATGATGATCGGATTGTCATCCCGATTCGGCGCGCTCGCCGCCCGGTACGGCGCGCGCGTTTTCATGACCGTGGGCCCGATCCTCGCGGGCCTCGGCACCCTGTGGTACCTGATGGTTGCGAACGACTTCAACTACTGGTGGCAGGTGCTCCCGGGCGTTCTCGTCTTCGGGTTGGGGCTGACAATGACGGTGGCCCCGCTCACCTCAACGATCCTCGGGGCGATCGACCACGCGCGGGCAGGCACGGCGTCGGCCGTCAACAACGCTGTCGCGCGCATCGCCGGTCTGGTGCTGACCGCGATGCTCGGCATGATCGTCGGGGGTCAGCTCGACCTCGACGGATTCAAGCGCGCGACGATCGTGACTGCGGCTTTGCTCATCACCGGGGGAGTGGTCTCGTTTCTCGGGATCCGTGACCGGGTAGAACCGGAAGCCGAGAGTGAGATACTGGCGGCGTGAGTAACCCCAAGATGTTCGGTCGAAGCCCCATTCAAACGCGCGTTCCCACGGGAGACGTGCTCGGCACCTACGAGACGTACGCCGAAGCGCAGAGCATCGTCGACCGACTCGCGAAGGCCGACTTCTCGATCTCTGACCTGTCGATCATCGGCAACGACCTGAAGTCGGTCGAACGGGTGACCCGCAAACTCTCCTGGAACCGCGCGGCCCTCGAGGGTGCCCTCAGCGGAGCTTGGTTCGGGATCTTCATCGGCCTGCTGCTGTCTTTCCTGCAGCCCAACATCAACTGGAC
>JBDTNW010000277.1:0-3221 GCA_039933575.1 Pseudolysinimonas sp.
GCGCACGCCACTTTCAACTACGGCCTGGCCCGCAACTACCCGGTCTACCTGTCGACGAAGAACACGATCCTGAAGGCCTACGACGGCCGGTTCAAGGACATCTTCCAGGAGATCTTCGAGGCCGAGTTCAAGGCGAAGTACGACGCCAAGGGCCTGACCTACGAGCACCGCCTGATCGACGACATGGTCGCCTCGGCACTCAAGTGGGAGGGCGGCTACATCTGGGCGACCAAGAACTACGACGGCGACGTGCAGTCCGACACTGTCGCCCAGGGCTACGGCTCGCTCGGTCTGATGACCTCGGTGCTGACGACCCCCGACGGCAAGATCGTCGAGGCCGAGGCTGCGCACGGCACCGTCACCCGGCACTTCCGCCTGCACCAGCAGGGCAAGCCGACCTCGACGAACCCGATTGCCTCGATCTACGCCTGGACTCGCGGGCTCATGCACCGCGGAAAGTTGGACGGTAATCAGGCTCTCATCGACTTCGCGCAGACCCTCGAGGATGTCGTGATCCAGACCGTCGAGAGCGGCAAGATGACGAAGGACCTCGCGTCGCTGGTCTCCGCGGAGCAGGCGTACCTGACGACCGAGGGCTTCCTTGAGGCCATCGACGACAACCTGAAAGCCAAACTCGGCTAACGCGCGAACGGGCCGCTCAATGCGGCCCACTGCAGCAGCATGATCGTCTTGGCGTCGACGATGTCATCCCCGATGCGGGTGAGGGCGTCGTCGAAGTCGAGTTCGACCAGATCGATGCGCTCACCTTCTTCGACGATCCCGCCGCCGAGATGCTTCGCGGTTTCGGGTGAATACCGGGCCGCATAGAAGTGGATGCGCTCGGTCACCGAGCCGGGGCTCATGTAGACGTCGAAGACGTGCTCGAGGTTGCCCACCTCGTGACCGGTCTCCTCGATCGCTTCGCGACGGATCGCGGTTTCGGGATCGTCGGCGTCGAGCAGTCCGGCCGCCGTCTCGATGAGCATCCCGTCGGGGTGGCCGTTGACGTAGACCGGGTAGCGAAACTGTCGAGTCAGCAGCACCGTTCGACGAGCGGGGTCGTAGAGCAGGATCGTTGCGCCGTTGCCGCGATCGTAGGTTTCTGCCCGGTGCGACTCCCACGACCCGTCGGGCGCGCGCATCCGAAACCGGGTCGTTCGCAGAACGTGCCAGGCTGCCGCCACCAGTTCGACTTCGTCGACCACCACATCCGGATTGCGGTCGAGTCCGAGTCCGGTCAGATGCAGGTCGCTGCGGCCACGGTGATCAGTTTCGTCGGCTCCGCGCATGGGCCCAGCCTACGAAAGCGGGGCCCTACGAAGTGGGGCTAGCGGTAGTGGAACTCGCCGCGAGCTGCCTTCTCGACGACGTCGGCGATGCGGGCGGCGCGTACGTCAGGGGTCTTGATGTTGCCGATGCGGAAGTAGACGCGGAATCTCTCGATCGCCGACATGTTCGCGAAAAATGCAGTGGCCGCAGAACTGGCGTCGAGTGCGGCCTGGAGATCGTCGGGCGGGGCGGCGTTTTTCTGCCGGTAGGCGGCATCCCATCTGCCGTCGGCCTTCGCCCGCTCGACTTCGGCCAGCCCTCCCGGCCGCATGCGACCCTCGTCGATCAGCCGGGCGACGTGGTCACGGTTGATCTGCGACCAGGGGCTGTTCTTGCGACGGGGAGTGAAGGCCTGAAGGGTGTAGTCGTCGTCAAACCGGCCTGCCTGCCCGTCGATCCAGCCGTAACAGAGGGCGACATCGAGGGCTTCCTGCCAGGTGATGCCGGTCGCGCTCGACGACTTCTTGCGCAGCTTCAGGCGGATGCCGTCCGCCGAAGGATCGCTGGTGAGGAACTTTTCCCACTGCGCGAGCGTGAAGTCGTGAATCGGCTTGTCCGCGAAACTCACCATGCCGCGAGCCTACGAGCAGGGTCCGACTCGGGACGCGACTCAGTAACCCACGAAGACATCGGTGTGCACGCGGCGCACGCCAGCACCACGCAATGCGTGGTGGAGCGCCGACACCATCGCCGGCGGACCGGAGAGGAACGCCTCACGCTTCATGACATCCGGAACCGCCGTGAGCAGCGATTCACCCGTCACACGGCCGGGACCGATCCAGGTCCATTTCGCGGGCAGAGCAGCCGGCTTTTCAGGCGACGCCAGGATGACGCGGCACCCCGCACCGTCGAGGCGGTCGGCGTAGGCGAGATCATCCGTCGACGAGATCGCGTAGACGACGACGATGTCTCGCGAGCCCTTCGCGGCAGCTGCCTGCTCCAAGGATCCGATGAACGGGGTGATGCCGATCCCGCCCGCGACGAGCAGCAGCGGCGTCTTCGGGTCGGCCGGCAGGAGGAAGTCGCCGCCGACCGCGGTCGCCGACACGTGCGTACCCGGCGCGAGGTCGAGAAGTGCCCGCTTGAAACTGCTCGACCGCTCGGGCAACCGGATGCCGAACCGCACCTGATCGCCGGGAGCGGATGCGATGCTGAACACCCGTCGCCAGCCGCGGGAGTCGGTGCCCGCGTGCGGCATGGTCAGTTCCATGAATTGGCCGGGACGGAACGTGACCGGCTTCTGCGGGGTGAAGTCCAGCTCCCACGACGTCGGGCTGAGCTGACGCTTGCCGTCGAAGACGAGTTGGATGCCGCGGCGCTGCCCGACGAGGAACGCCAGAACGTTGGCAACCAGGAGCGCGAACTCAGGATGGTTTCCGACCACCGGAATCCAATGGGTGCCCCACATCAGCACCCCGACGACGATCGCGTACACGAGCTGCTGCCAGCGACGCGGGGGAAGCGTGAGCGGCTCGCTCAGCATGAAACCGCCGAGGAAGAGGATCGGCGAGCTGACGAGAAGCGGACGGAGCGAGTCGAGAGGTGCCTGTCCGAGACTGGCGGCGTACCCGATTCCAGCGGCAGTCGCGGCAACCACGAACACGACGCCCATCGGAAGACGTCGAGTGCGGAACAGGATGAGCGCGCCCCCGACAACGACGAACGGCAGCATCCAATCCGTACCGACCCACCATGTGATCGGGAACCACGCGGGTATGAGTGTGCCCAACACGACGGCAGCCAGGGTTCCGAAGGCCGCGGGGTTGACGATGTGGCGGCCTCGTATCGCCAGGAGGTACTTACTCGCGACGGCGATCGCACCGGCGACAGCCAACGGGACCAGGCGCAGCGGCTCGTCGAGGTGCGGCGGGGCGAGCAGAAAGAACAGGATC
>JBDTNW010000278.1:0-3214 GCA_039933575.1 Pseudolysinimonas sp.
TGCCCTGCTCGCGTCACTCGAACTGACCGAAATCGCCGTACCCGAAGGATCGACCGACGACGTCGACACCTGGGACGACGCCGAGCGACTGGGAGCCGTGCGATGACCGAGGTACCAGAAAACACCGCTGACGCCGACGTTCTTCTTGCCGCGTGGGTCGACGAGGTGCGCACTGCGTTGGGCATCGACGGTGCCGTCGACATCAAGGCAGTGCTCGGACTCGCCGGCGTGGTCGCGCACGCAGTTGTGCGTCCCGCCGCTCCCCTGACCACCTACCTGGTGGGGTTCGCCGCAGGACGGGCCGCGGCATCCGGAGAAGATCCCGACCTCGCCTTCCACGAGGCAGTCCGCCTCGCGAAGAACCTCGCAGCAGACCGTCCATGACGCATGCCGACCGCGTCTCCTGGGGAGAGGCTCGCGCGCGCGCGGCTGGCGCGGCCCGCATACTCGGCTCGGAGGAGGTCGCGCTCGAGGCCGCCCTCGGTCGGGTTCTGCGGGCCGATCTGACGGCGACTCTCGATATTCCGCACTACGCGTCCGCCGCGATGGACGGCTGGGCTGTCGCCGGAGACGGACCGTGGACGCTCGGTTCGGACCTTCCCCTGCGCCCCGGCTTCGCCATCCCGATTGTTACTGGAGGCGCAGTTCCCGAGACCGCCGATCGAGTGATCCGCAGCGAACTAGCCCATGTCGAGCACCAACTTCTCGTCGCCGATCAGGCAGAAAACCGAGATCACGTGCGCCCGCCGGCCGAAGAAGCCCATGCCGGAGAGGTGCTCGTCACGGCGGGGACGCGGCTATCTCCCGCACACCTCGCTCTCGCGGCCGCCGCGACAGCGGATCGGTTGAGCGTCGCGTTGCGCCCACGGGTGGGTTTCGTCTTCACGGGCGACGAGGTCGTGCTGTCGGGAGTGCCGGCCGCCGGTCAGGTTCGCGACAGTTTCGGCGCAACCCTTCCGGCAATCCTGTCGGCGCTCGGCGCCGAGGTCAGCGGTTCGGTGCGGATCGGCGACGACCCCGACGCCACGACGGCCGCTTTGCGCGACACAGACGCCGACCTGATCGTCACGACCGGGGGAACCGGAGGCTCGCGGGCAGACCACCTCCGTCGGGCCCTGGAGGAACTCGGCGCCGAACTGCTCGTTGCAGGGATCGCCGCGCGACCCGGCGGCCCCACGCTTCTTGCTCGGCTCCTCGACGGAAAACTCGTGCTCGGTCTCGCAGGCAATCCACTTGCTGCGATGCTCGGGTTGCTCTCGCTCGCAGACCCGCTGTTGGCCGGCTACACCGGTCGTGTACTGCCCGAGCCGCTCGTCATCCCGGTCCCGGATTCGGTACGCAGGCATCCCGAGGTCACCCGCCTGGTCCCGGTGCGGGCAACGCTCGACGAGGTCACCTGGACCGGCTCCGCGATGATGCGCGGCCTGGCCGCAGCGGATGCCCTGCTCGTCGTGCCATCCGAAGGCGACGCGACGGTACTGCGGCTGCCCTGGGGCTAGACGGTCAAGCGGGGCGCGCGCCCAGCAGGTCGATCACGAAGACGAGGGTTCGTCCCGACAAGCGGTGGCCGCCGCCGACCGGACCGTAGGCGTACTCGGGCGGGCAGACCAGCTGCCGACGGCCGCCGACCTTCATCCCCGGGATGCCTTCCTGCCAGCCGCGAATGAGGCCGTTCAGCGGGAACTCTATCGATTCGCCGCGGCTCC
Source organism: Pseudolysinimonas sp. (assembly GCA_039933575.1). Lineage (GTDB taxonomy): Bacteria > Actinomycetota > Actinomycetes > Actinomycetales > Microbacteriaceae > Pseudolysinimonas_A. Next base: position 1,707 of record JBDTNW010000278.1, read on the forward strand.
ACGACGAGTCGAACTCTTCGCCGCTCTCGAAGTCGACTCCGAGGTAGTGCACCGTGACGCGAGCGCCCGGGGTGGCTTCGGGTCCGTCGCCGACGATCAGGTCGGTGGCGGTCAGTTCGGTCGGGGCCGGGCCCTCGAAGAAGTCGATCTCAGGCTTGGTCATGTCACTCATGACCAGAAGCTAATCAGAATCAGTGCCGGTGGACGCGCTCCGCGGCAGCACGGAGACCCGCAATTGCCGCATCCAGGTCGTCGGCGCCGTAGACAGCCGAGCCGGCGACGAAGGTGTCCGCACCCGCGGCCGCCGCCCGTTCGATCGTGTCAAGCGAAATCCCGCCGTCGACTTGCAGCCACACGTCTACCCCGGCCGCGTCGATCGCCGCGCGTGCGTCGGCAACCTTCCTCAGCATGTCGGTCATGAACACTTGACCACCGAATCCCGGTTCGACGGTCATCACCAGAATCTGGTCGAACTCGGCGAGGTTCTCGAGGTAGGGGGCGAGATCGGTGCCCGGTTTCACGGCGACGCCCGCCCGCGACCCGGCGGCACGGATGGCGCGAGCCACTCCGACCGGATCCGTCGCCGCCTCGACGTGGAAGGTCACCGACAGCACCCCGAGCTCGGCGTACCCGACGGCCCAACGGTCGGCATCCGAAATCATCAGGTGCACGTCGAGCGGGATCGGCGAGACCGCCTGAAGTCGCTCGACCATCCGAGGCCCGAAGGTCAGGTTGGGGACGAAGTTGTTGTCCATCACGTCGACATGCACCGCGTCAGCAGTTGCGATGCGCCGCACTTCTGCCTCGAGGTTCGCGAAGTCTGCCGTCAGGATGCTCGGCTCGATGCGGACTGTCACGCTGCCACCCTAGGGTTCGACGGTCAACAACTGGATGAACATGGCATCGGTGCCGTGTCGATGCGGCCACAGTTGCAGTGCAGGTCCGACGCCGGGCCCGAGATCTGCGGTCGCGATTCCGGCTACGACCGCACGCGTGTCGAGCGCGCGCAGGGACGGATGCCGGGCCAACGCAGCCGTGACGACATCCCGAGTCTCGGCCGGATGAGGTGAGCAGGTGACATAGGCGAGCAGACCACCCGGCGCGAGGGCCGCAATCGCGGCATCCAGCAGGCGCGTCTGAAGTGGAACCAGTTCATCGAGGTCGTCGGGGCTCTTGCGCCAGCGCGCTTCCGGCCGGCGGCGGAGCGCCCCGAGTCCCGTGCAGGGGGCGTCGAGCAGGATGCGATCGAACCCGCCGGGGTCCGAGGTGGCGAACCGGGTCGCGTCGCCGACGACCACCTCGGGACGCGGGTGCAGCACCCGCGTCGCATTCCGCACGAGTTTCGCCCGCACCGGGATGAGTTCATTGGCGAGCAGCACGGCTCCCGCGAGATTCGCCTCGGCCCCGAGCAGCGCAGCCTTGCCCCCCGGTCCCGCGCACAGGTCGAGCCAGCGCTCCCCCGCGACGATCGGGCGGGCGCGGCTGAGGGCGAGGGCGGCCAGTTGCGA
>JBDTNW010000279.1:0-3192 GCA_039933575.1 Pseudolysinimonas sp.
GATGGATGCGGCGGCTCGTCGTGCAGGCGAAGCAGAGTGATCCCACCCCCGGCCTTGGCGCCGAACTCGTCGCGATCGCGGTCGGCGGGGGTGGCGCCGCCGATGCTGCGCTCGAGCGGGTCGCCGCGGCACTCGCCGGGGCTGGGTTGCCACCGGATACCTCGCCATCAGCAACGCTGGAGTTTGCCAATCGAGCCGGGGTGCCGGTTGCGGCTCTGCTGCGAGCCGAGGCACGCGAAGCGCGACGGGAGTCGCACGCGGCTGCACGGCTGCGCATTGCTCGGCTGGGCACCCGGTTGTTGCTTCCCCTCGGCGCGTGCGTGCTGCCCGCGTTTGTGGCGCTCGGCGTCGCGCCTCTCTTGCTGGCAATGATCGCGTCGACCGTTTCGGGAATGTGACCGCTCATCCTCAACCCGTGAGACGCACTTACCTTCCCGAGCCTGCAGACCTCGATGGTCGTTTGGCTCTAATTCGCCCCAATGCGAAGTAGAGCGATGGCCCAATGATGACGACAAGCACCGCGACGGCAAGCCAGATCGGCCAGTAGGGGGCTGGACCGGAAGCGCCACCCTCGTCCACGGCCTCGGTCGCCGCACCCGTCTCGTCGGGGGAGCACTTCACGGTGGCGTCGATACAGCCCTCGCCGTCACTGCCCACAGAAACGTCCGCGGCCGGAGTCTCATCCCCGGCGGCCGCTGACCCGCTTCGCGCGGGCACCACAAGAGTTTTCGGGGCGACCGCGAAGCCTTGAAGGCCTTCGTCATCGGTCGCCACAAGTGCAGCCAAGTAGGAGCCGGGCACCGTGTACGTGTGCTTGACGACAGTGCCGGTGGAGGTGGTTCCATCTCCGAAATCCCAGAAGTACCCAGAGATGGAACCGTCAGCGTCAGTCGACGCGCTCGCGTCAAAGGTGTACGTGTGACTTGAGCCAGAGACCTTCACTGTGGCGGTCGGTGCTTCGTTGGGCGGCATTTCGTCGAAGGTCGAGAACGTGACGGGCTCGCCTTCGTCGGCAACGTCCGCACCGTAGATGTGCACCGTCCACTCGCCAGGTTCGGGATTCGGAACCTCGAAGTACTCGTACGTCGCACCGTTGCCGTGGGTGGCGTCCTGCGGGTTTGAGCGGGAATATTCGACTCCCGACGGCGAGATCAAGGACGTCTCAACATCGCTGCCCGGCCATCCCACATTGATCGAGAACCCGGTGCCGCTGACCACGACGGAGCGCGAGACCTGCTCTCCGGGATGGATGGTGAACGTCGGCAGCAGAGGCTGTCCAATCGTGCGCTCAACTTGAGTGGCCATCAGCAGGTGGCCGTAGGAGTTGGGGTGAAAACTTTCGGAGGCTGGGAGCACCGCCGTGAAGGTCAGGTGGCCCACGACGACATAGTCCGGGACGATTCCATTTATCGCAGGGCTGGCAGTGCACTGTTCGTGACCGTCAAACGCATGGGACATGTCGGCGTATTCGAAGCCTGCGGACCTCGCCACATCGATGATCGAGGCGTCGGCTACGGCAATCACGGAGTTCATCCAGATTTGATCAGCCGGACGGATCGCGCTACACGCGGGCGCGGAGCCGTTCGCAGGGAAGAACTTGGGATAGGTCACCACAATGACGCGGGCGTAGGGCGCCCGCTCGCGAATCTTGTGATACAGCAACGTGAGCTGGGAACGGACCGATCCCAGCTTCAAGCTCTTCAAGCTCTTCAAGCTGACGGAGACTTCCGCGCTCAGCTTGTGTTGGCAACTCACGGTGGCGAGAAGGATGGGGTTGATGGCGAGCGCTTCAGTGTTGGCGTCAACGATGCATTTGTTCACGATGTCGGCAAAGCCGAGGTCGTTGCCTCCAATTCCGATGGTGACGAGGCGAGTGTCGGGGCCCAGCGCGTCGAGCTGGGACGGGCCGTCTACCTTGTCCGGGTGGATACCGATCGCGAACATGTCTTGGATTTTCGCCCCCGAACAAGCTCGAAAGACAAACTTCAAATGCGATTCTTGAGTTCTCGCGAGAATGCTCGGGTAAGCGAGCCCCGAGCGGTGGCAGGTGTTGTAGATGGCGTCGGTTCCGACGTTGTAACCGAAGGTCCCTTCGCCCGACTGGTAGGAGTCGCCGAGAGCGACGTACGTGTCCGACACCGTCCCGTCGGGGTCGCCACCGTCACCGGTGTCGCCGTCATCATCAGGCGGGGGCGCGTCAACAAGCGACCCGACGTAGATCTTGCCCGACGCCATGAGCAACAGGCGCGTCCCGTCGTCAGAGATCGTCACGTCATCCCAGTAGCCCGTGCACGCGGTCAGCGTTTGTTGCCGCCATGTCGCCCCCCGGTCCGTTGACGTCACCACGTTGCAGCCGTTCACTGCGACTTGGATGTCGCCATCGGCCGAAATTGCGGTGCGCGCGGGGTTGGTAAAAAGAAGGTTGGCAGTTGCGTTGTTCCAGGTCTGGCCGAAGTCGGTCGAAGTTTGGAAACGGCGGTAACTCCCGCCGAGGAGGGAAATCTCGCCCGTCGCGGAGGTGGAGAGCGAGGCCTCCGGGCCAACTTGGGTGCCGAGATTTGCGGTCGTAGCCCACGTCTCTCCGGCGTCACTCGACGCGTAGACGCGTCCGTAGTACTCGGATGCGAGCAGTAGCTGGCCGTCTGCCGAGCCGGCGACAGAGCGAAACTCCAGAAAATTATGATGGTCCGGGTCGAGATCGACAGCGTGCCAGTCGACACCGTAGTTATTTGAGATCCAGACAGGCTCGTAGGGATAGCCGGGCATGATGACGATCTTGCTTCCGTCGTTCGACATCGTGATGTCGACAAAGTAGCCCGGTTCAATCGCGTCGACGTGGTCGTCCCAGGTTCCGCCGCCGTCGGCTGATGTGTAAATGGTTACGTGCTCACCACGATTGTCCGGAGCCAGCACGAGAAGGTGTTCACCGTCACCAGAGGTGACCACTTTGCACGCGCTGCCCAAAAAAGTAGTTATCGCGCTCCAATCTGCACCGAAGTTAGACGTTTTCCACACGGTGCACCCGTACGCGGGAGAACCGTCCGGGTACTGCTGCGTCTCACCCAACTGCTCGACGGCAAAGGCGCTCTCGTGGCTGCTGGATGACGCGAGGGAGAGCAAACCAAGTTCACCGGCCTCATCGATCGCGAGCGACTCGTGCATGTCCCACTCGTGCGGCCCGGTCACGGTGGC
>JBDTNW010000280.1:0-3191 GCA_039933575.1 Pseudolysinimonas sp.
GCTTGACGGGAGGGAAGTTGCCCTTGATGAGAAGTGAGGTGACCGTCTTCTTGTCGGCGCTGAACGCGATGAGCTCGCGGTCATCCCCTCGAGTGATCGTGACTGAAACGGTGCCGCTGTGCGCGAAGGTCTTGCCGATTTCGGCGAGGGTGCGGGCTGGGATGAGCGCCGTCGTGCCCTCAGCAGTTGAGTTACCCGAATCCCAGTCGATCGCACGCACCGCGACCCGGTACCGGTCGGTCGCCACCAGCGAGAGGTTGTTGTCGCCGACTTCGAGTTGAACGCCGGTGATCACCGGGGTGACATCGTCACGGGATGCCGCAACGGTCACCTGAGAGACGGCAGCGGCGAAATCTTCGGCCGGCAGCACGCCGGTACGCTCGCCCACTTGCGGGAGGCTCGGGTATTCCTCGACCGGCATGCTCAGGAGCGTGAATTTTGTGGAGCCACATTGCACCGCGATCTTGCCGTCGATGGTGGAGAATTGCACCGGAGCGTTCGGCAATCGACTCGCGATGTCGGCGAGCAGCCGACCTGAGACCAGCGCACTGCCGGGCTCGTCAACGTCAGCCGTGATCTCGGTTCGCGACGAAACTTCGTAGTCGAAGGAGCTCAAGGACAAAGCCCCGTCTTGGGCTTCGAGCAGCACTCCGCTCAAGATGGGCTGGGTCGTGCGCTGCGGCAACAGCTTGACGGCGAACGACACGGCCTCGCTGAACACGTCCCGGTTGACCTGGAACTTCACGAGCGACACTCCTTGCGCGTCGAAGGGCGGGGATCCTGGGCGGTCAGCATCCCACGTCGATCCTGGCACAGGAAGAGCCTGAGTCAATTTCTGTGGGCCGAACAGGGGTCAAGGTTGTCGAACGACTGAAGATGAAAGGTCTCGTTAATCTTCTTAACCGGTGTGGATATGTGGATAACCCCGCGCGATCGTTGCAGCCTATGGGAACTACAACGGTGTGAGATGTTGGCGACACATGGATCGCGACTGGCCCATCGGTGGAGAACCCTGACCTCACCCGGCGGCGTTCCACAACCGGGATAGTCGGGATGCACAGCCTTTCCCGGCGCGGCGGCGAGGTTTTCCACAAGTTGTGCACAACTCTGTGCAATTCAGTAATCGCGTCGAAGCCGCTCAGATCTTGTTGAAGCGCTGGTTTTGCTTGATTCGGCTGGTGAGTTCAGTCACCTGGTTGTAGATCGAGCGACGTTCTTTCATGAGTTCGCTGATCTTCTTGTTGGCGTACATCACGGTGGTGTGGTCGCGGTTGCCGAACAGTTGCCCGATCTTGGGCAGTGAGAGGTTGGTCAGCTCACGGCAGAGGTACATCGCGATCTGCCGGGCGGTAGCGACGGCCTGGGATCGGCTCGAGCCATAGAGGTCGTCGACGGAAAGCTTGAAGTAGTCGGCGGTGTGATTAATGATGTCGACCGGCGCGATGACGTTGTCTTCATCGAGGGTGATCAGGTCCTTGAGAACCGTCTGCACGAGCTGCAGATCGACCGGCGTGCGATTCAAGCTGGCGAAGGCGGTGACCCGAATGAGCGTCCCCTCAAGCTCGCGAATGTTGCTCGACACCTTCGTCGCCATGAACTCCAGGATCTCGTCGGGCACCTGCAGCTTTTCGCTTTGTGCTTTCTTGCGGAGGATCGCGATTCGGGTCTCGAGGTCGGGGGCCTGAACGTCAGTGATGAGCCCCCACTCGAAGCGCGACCGCATCCGGTCTTCGAAGCCGGTGAGAAACTTCGGCGCGACATCACTCGTGATGACGACCTGCTTGCTGTGGTCGTGAAGGGTATTGAAGGTGTGGAAGAAGGCTTCTTGTGTTTCGACGGCTCGCTGAAGGAATTGGATGTCGTCGATCAGCAGGATGTCGATCTCGCGGTAGCGAGACTGGAACGCGGCCGACCGGTTGTTCTGGATCGAATTGATGAAGTCGTTCGTGAACTCTTCGCTCGAGACATAACGCACTCGGATGCCGGTGTAGAGGTTCTCGGCGTAGTGCCCGATCGCGTGCAAGAGGTGGGTCTTGCCGAGGCCCGAGTCGCCGTAGATAAAGAGCGGGTTGTACGCCTTGGCCGGCGCTTCGGCGACAGCGACGGCCGCGGCGTGCGCGAACCGGTTCGAGCTGCCGATGACGAAGTTGTCGAAGTTGTACTTCGGATTGAGGCGCGAGTCAGCGCGGCGGGCGGCCGCGTCGGATGGCGGGCCAGGCTCGGGCGTGAATAGGGGAAAGTCGTCGCCGGGCTCAGCGACAGGCGTCAGGGTGGCGGCTGGCATGTCGGGGTTGACGACGATCGCAAAGTTGACGACCTCTTCCGCGGCCCCAGTGATCGCCTCGATCAACGGAACCCGAATGCGTTGCTCGAGCATCCCGCGGGTGAGTTCGTTCGGAACCTCGAGGTAGAGAACGCCGGCCAGCACGCCCTTCGGTTCGACCAGATTGACGAACCCGTGGAGCTGTGGAGTGATCCGGTCGTCGGCCCCCAACTGTGCGAGAACGGCCGACCAGAGGTCGCGGGTCGGGTCGGTGTCGCTCATGGCCTTTTCATTGTGGGGTGTGCGGGGAGTTCTGCACAGGGTTATCCACCGGTCTGATTCCTGTGGACTCGTGTCGACGGCCGTACTTCACGGGGCCGGGGCGACGAGGATTACCTTAGTTCTCCGCGCCGATTGGCCGTCAACCGGGTGTGGATCGCACCGTGGTGAATGAGCGTCGTTTGACCGCTTGCAGGCGAGCCCGTATCTTTAATCAGTTCACCCGCACTCTTCGCGGGATACCTGATCTTCCCGGCCTCCTTCCACTGGCCGCCGGGTTACCGGAGACAACCATGACCAAGCGAACTTTCCAACCGAACAATCGGCGCCGCGCCAAGGTGCACGGCTTCCGCCTCCGCATGCGTACCCGTGCGGGTCGCGCCATCCTGGGTGCCCGCCGCCGCAAGGGTCGCGTCGAGCTCTCCGCGTAGTTCAGCGTGCTCGCCAGGGCGAACCGGGTTGTCCTCCCTGCGGACTTCCGAAGTACGGTTCGGCGCGGGCGGCGCGCGACAACTCCGTCGGCGATCTACTACCGCCTCACCACCACGCCGAGCTCTCCGCTGCGAGTTGGTGTCATTGTGACCAAGGAGATTGGCAACGCCGTGCACCGCAACCTCGTTCGTCGCCGGCTGCGTGCGCTCGGTCGCGG
>JBDTNW010000281.1:0-3179 GCA_039933575.1 Pseudolysinimonas sp.
TGCCTGCCGACCTCATCCATCTGGTGCGGCACGGCGAAGTCGAGAACCCGCACGGAGTGCTCTACGGACGCCTCGACGGCTTCGGCCTCAGCGATCGCGGCGCACTGATGGCGAAGGCTGCGGCCGATTCGCTGGCCGGCCACGACATCCGCACCGTGGTCGCGAGTCCGTTGCAGCGCACCCAGGAGAGTGCCGCTCCGTGGATTGAGCAGTTCCAGCTCGGGCTCGAACTCGACCCGCGGTTGATCGAGCCGACCAACCGGTTCGAGGGTCTCAACCTGCGGCGCGACATCCCGCGTGACCCACGAATCTGGCCCTATTTCCTCAACCCGTTGAGACCGTCGTGGGGCGAGCCATTCACGAGCATTCGCCGCCGGATGATGGCGGCCATCACCGATCACTGGGCGTCCGTCGATGGCGGCGAGGTTGTACTGGTCAGCCATCAGGCACCGATATGGATGGTGGCGCTCAGCGTCGCTCGCAAGCCGTTGCCGCACCACCCGGGCCGCCGTCGCTGCGCCCTATCGAGCATTACGACCCTCGCCCGCAGCGGTGACACCTTCGTCGAGGTCTCCTACGCCGAGCCCGCCGCAGAACTGCTGACCGGCGCGATCGACACGGGTGCGGTGTGAACCGGCGCGGTGTCGCCGTTTTCGCGGGAGCGGCTCTCCTCCTTCTGGCCGGGTGCACGTCCGCCGACGGTCTGGCAGGTGAGTCGGGAACCGGAGGCTACATCTCGGGTGACGGGACGGTGCTCATCATCCCGGCGGCCGACCGTGGCGAATCAATCGCCTACGCCGGCGACACCGTCGAGGGCGACCACGTCGACAGCGCCACCCTCTCCGGAGTTGTGGTGCTCAACTTCTGGTACGCCGGATGCCCGCCCTGCCGGCTTGAATCCCCCGACCTCGAGGCCGTGCATCAGAAGTACCTCGACAACGTGACTTTCGTCGGAGTCAACACCCGCGACTCCGCTCCGACTGCGAAATCCTTCGAGACGACGTACGGCGTTAGCTACGACTCGATCCTCGACGTGACCACTCGGGATGTCTTGAGTGCGTTCGCCGAGAACGTTCCGCCGGCCGCGGTGCCGACCACTCTCGTGCTCGATGCGAAGGGTCGCGTGGCGGCGCGCATTTCGGGACAGTTGCCCAGCCAGACGACGCTCGCCGACATCCTCGATGCCGTCCTGGCTGAATGAGGCCGGCGGAATGAACATCGGAAGCGTCGTCGCCGACGGTGCCCTCTGGTTCGCCCTCCCGATTGCGATCGCGGCGGGACTGCTGTCGTTCCTGTCGCCGTGCGTGCTGCCGTTGGTTCCCGGCTACCTCGGCTACGTGAGCGGTGTCGCGAGCGGTGCCGAACGCACGCGCGGCCGGATGGTCGCGGGCGCGCTGCTGTTCGTTCTGGGGTTCAGCGTGGTGTTCATCGCGATCAACTTCCTCGGGGCCGCGGCGGGCCGCTTCTTCCTCGACTACGCCGACCTGTTGCAGCGCATCGGTGGGGCGGTGATCATCCTGCTCGGCTTCGTGTTCATCGGTCAGGTGACCTTCCTGCAGCGCACGATCAAGCCGACCTGGCAGCCGCGGATGGGGCTCATCGGGGCTCCTCTGCTGGGGGTCGTCTTTGCACTCGGCTGGACGCCATGTATCGGCCCGACGATGTCGACGGTCTTTCTGCTCTCGGGGTTCGACCCGGTACGCGCCGTGCTGCTGGCGGCGGCGTTCTGTGTCGGGCTCGGCATCCCGTTCGTGTTGGTCGCACTCGGGTTCGGCTGGGTGGGATCGTCGATCGCCTGGGTGAAGCGCCACATCAGGCTCATCAACATCATCGGCGGGGTGCTGCTGATCGTGATCGGTGTGCTGCTCGTCACCGGGATCTGGAACCTGCTGATCTCTGAGTTCCAGGCGGTGATCTATGGCTTCGTTCCGGCCCTCTGACGCCATCGACTACGAGCCATCGGATTCTCGACCGGCCGAGAACCCTCGCCTCGGCCCGATCGGGTTCGCACGCTTCCTCTGGCGGCAACTGACGAGCATGCGCACGGCTCTCGTGCTGCTGCTCCTGCTCGCGCTCGCCGCCGTTCCGGGATCGCTCGTGCCGCAGCGCAGTTCTGACCCGAACGGTGTGCTTCAGTATCAGGCGAAGAATCCTGACCTCTTCAAGGTTCTCGACTCATTCGGCCTGTTCAGCACATTTTCGACGCCTTGGTTCGCGGCCATCTATCTGCTGCTGTTCATCTCGCTGATCGGCTGCATCATCCCGCGTGCTCGGCATCACTTCGAGGCGCTGATCGCGAAGCCGCCGAAGACTCCCGCACGGCTGTCGCGGCTGGTGGGGTTCACGCAAGCGGCGACGACGCTGGATGCCGAGACGGCAGTTCTCGAAGCGCGGCGCGTTCTCAAAGCCCAGGGCTACCGGGTCGAGCGGTATGGGGATTCGATCTCGGCCGAGCGCGGCTACCTGCGGGAGACGGGCAACCTGGTGTTCCACACCGCGCTGGTCGGGGTGCTCGCGTCGGTCGCGATCGGCGGCGGACTCGGCTACACCGGGCAGCGCATCCTGTTGCAGGATGAACCGTTCACCAACGTGTTGGCCGACTACGACTCGTTCCACCCCGGCACCTGGTTCGACCAGGACGCGTCGCTGTCTCCGTTCTCGCTGCGACTCAACCACTTCGACGGCGTCTACTCGTTCGAGAGTGACGGGGTGTGGCATCCGCGGGACTTCACCGCGAGCATGAGCACCCGCACTCCGGGCGGCGACTGGACGCCGAGCATCCTCAAAGTGAACTCGCCGCTCGAGATCGGCGGCACCCAGGTCTACCTACAGGGCAACGGATACGCCCCGGTCGTCACGGTGCGCGATGCGAACGGCGTCGAGGTGTTCCACCAGGCCGTGCCGTTCCTCGCGGTCGATGGCAACCTGACGAGTGCCGGAGTCGTGAAGATTCCCGACGGCCTCAGCGGCCAGCTCGGGATGCGCGGCTTCTTCTATCCCGACGCCTACGCCCTGCCGTCGGGAGCTCTGGCATCCTTCTCGCCGATGATCAGCGACAACGCGCTGCTCACCTTGACCGTGTACCGCGGTGACCTCGGGCTCGACAGTGGCGCCAACGGCAACGTGTACCAGCTCACAACTGACGGCATGCAAGAACTGGCAGGCATCGACGCGCCACT
>JBDTNW010000282.1:0-3178 GCA_039933575.1 Pseudolysinimonas sp.
AGGTCGGCGCTCTCACCGATCCTCGCCATGGCAGCCTCCTCCCCCGTAGGTGTGTCCGAGCCTAACCCGAACCGGTGACCTGGGCTCGCAGCCGGTGCAGAACCCTCGCGGCGTGCCGCTTAGGGTTGAAGTGTGCAGAGCAGGGCGTCGCAAGTCGCGCGCGGCTGGATCGCCGGGTCGTTCGCGACCGGCATCGCCGCCGTGTCGCACGGCCTCGCGCACGGCTCGGCACCGAGTGCTCTCGCGATCGTTCTCGGTCTGGTCTTCGCCGGGATGCTGGGCACCTTCGCGATCGGACGTCGCGCGTCGCTCCCCCGGCTCACCCTCGTCGTCGCGGGATCGCAGGCCGCCTTTCATTTGGTCTTCTCGTGGCTGAGCCCGGTCGCTACGACTGTTACAGCCGGACACCACGCGACCGCCCGTTTCGGCGTCGGACACCTCGAACACACCGACGCCGCGATGTGGATCGCGCACGCCCTCGCCGCACTCGCGACGATCGCCTTCCTGCGCCGCGCCGAGCACGGCCTCTGGCAACTCTTGCGGGATGCCTTCCATCGTGTCGCACCGCGGCTTCCTGCGATCGAGGCCCGGCCCGCACTGCTGCGCACGGTTCCGACTGTCGCGCCTCGGCATCCCCTCCCCACCTTTCTGTTCGTCGTCAGCACCCGCGGTCCACCGCGACTCGGATTCACCTCCTGAATCCCCGCCGCCCAGGCGGCACCCTAACGACGAATGAAAGAGAACACGATGACTATCACGATGCATAAAACGAAAACGAAGAGAACGCGAACATCCGTGGCTGCGGCGGCAACGGCACTGCTGCTCGGCGGGGCCCTTGCCCTCGCCATCCCGATGAGCGCGTCGGCACACGTCGTGCTCGATGTGAACACCGCAACCCCCGGCAGTTTCGCGCTGCTCACCTTCCGGGTACCCACCGAGTCGGCCACCGCGACCACGACGAGCGTCACGGTGAACCTGCCGACCGACACACCGTTCGTGAGTGTGCGCACGGTGCCGATTCCGGGCTGGGAGGCGCAGGTCATCACCACGACCCTCCCGACTCCGGTGAAGATCGGCGACACCACGATCACCGAAGCGCCGACCTCAATCGTGTGGACGGCAACCGGCGCGGGGCTGGGCGAAAGTGAACTGGGGCTGTTCCCGGTGTCGCTCGGCCCGGTGCCGGACACCGGTCAGATCGCGATGCCGGTCGACCAGGGCTACAGCGACGGCAGCGTCGTGACCTGGGCCGGCGAGGATGCCCCCACCTTGTTCATCAACGATCCGGTCGTTGTGCACCACGACGACGACGGTGATGGGGACAATGCTCCGATGGCGACCACCGAACCGAGCGACTCACACGCGAGCGGCGGCGCGAACTCGAACGCAGACGCGACTTCGGTCGCTGGGGTCATCCTCGGAGCGGGCGGTTTCGCCCTCGGCGCGATCGCCCTCGCAGTCAGCCTGGTCCGTCGGCGGCCGGTGGCCTGATGAATAGCCCACTCGCGGCGAACGCGCGCACCCGCGCGGTCGCTGGAGTGCTCACTGGGGCGGTGGTCGCTGCGATTGTGTTCGCAGGGGCCGCCGCTCCGGCGTGGGCACACGCGGTGATCATCGCCTCCACTCCTGCCGTCGATGAGACCCTCACCGAGCTGCCCGACGCGTTCAGCGTGACGGCGAACGAGACCCTCCTCAACCTCGGAGACCAGGGGGTGTTCGCCCTGCAGATTCGGGATGCCGATGGCCGCTACTACGGCGACGGTTGCGTGAAAGTGGTCGACGCCACGATGTCGGCGACACCGGCCCTCGGAGCATCCGGCGACTACACGATGATCTGGCAGGTGATCTCGGCCGACGGCCACCCGGTGAGCGGTGAGGTGCCGTTCAGTTGGGATGCGCCCGACGGGTTCGTCGCCGCGCCGAGTTACGCGAACGCGCCGACCTGTGGGCAGGATCCTGCGTCGCAACCCTCCGACAGCCCGTCTTCGACTCCCCCGCCAGACGGGTCGTCGATCGCACTCTGGATCGGAATCGGTATCGCCGTCTTGGGCGCACTCATCGCTGTGCTCATCGCAGTCGCGGCAGCGATCCGCGGAAGGAGGTCGCCGGAGGACCCGGCTACTTGACGAGCGCGGCGGGCTGGTTCTTGCGGCTCGTGAGCACCTGGTCGATCAAGCCGTACTCCAGCGCCTCAGCGGCCGACAAGATCTTGTCGCGCTCGATGTCACGGTTGACCTCTTCGGCCGTCTTGTTCGAGTGCTTCGACAGCGTCTCCTCGAGCCAGGTGCGCAGACGCATGACCTCGGCGGCCTGAATCTCGATATCCGACGCCTGACCGCGGCCGGCCTCGCCGACAGCAGGCTGGTGGATGAGCACCCGCGCGTTCGGCAGCGCGAGACGCTTGCCCGGCTCACCGGCGGCCGCGATGACCGCGGCGGCCGAAGCGGCCTGCCCGAGCACGACCGTCATGACCTGCGGGCGGATGTACTGCATCGTGTCGTAGATCGCGGTCATGGCCGTGAACGAGCCACCCGGGCTGTTGATGTACATGACGATGTCGCGATCGGGGTCCATGCTCTCGAGCACGAGCAACTGGGCCATGATGTCATCCGCCGACGCGTCGTCGACCTGCACGCCGAGGAAGATGATGCGGTCCTCGAAGAGCTTCGCGTACGGGTCTTGACGCTTGAAGCCGTAGGCGGTGCGCTCCTCGAAGGAGGGCAGGATGTAGCGCGACTGCGGCATCTTCGCGACGTCAAAAAGTGCGTCGCCGCCGGCCTTGAAGTTCGGGGTGTCCATGATCGTTCCGATCCTTACTTGGTGCCGCCGCCGCCGACGACGTCGGAAGCGGATTCGCGGATGTGGTCGACGAAGCCGTACTCGAGGGCTTCCTGGGCGCTGAACCAGCGGTCGCGGTCGCCGTCGGAGTTGACCTGCTCGACCGACTTGCCGGTCTGAGCCGCCGTGATCTCGGCGAGGCGGTGCTTCATGTCAAGGATGAGCGCCGCCTGAGTCTGGATGTCGGAACTGGTGCCGCCGAACCCGCCGCTGGGCTGGTGGAGCAGCACCCGCGCGTTCGGCGTGATGTAGCGCTTGCCCTTCGTGCCAGCAGTCAGCAGGAATTGCCCCATCGAGGCGGCCATGCCGATGCCGACGGTGACGATGTCGTTGGGAACGA
>JBDTNW010000283.1:0-3174 GCA_039933575.1 Pseudolysinimonas sp.
CGGCGCCGTCATCGGTGACGAACACCTCGCCGTGCTGGAACGGGTTCATCGTGCCCGGATCGACATTCAGATACGGGTCGAGTTTCTGCATCTTCACGAGCAGACCGCGGGCCGTGAGCAGATTGCCCAGACTGGCCGCAGTGAGCCCTTTGCCGAGGGAAGAAACCACCCCACCGGTCACGAAGATGTGCTTGGTACGAACCGGACCCGAACTAATCACCATGAGTTGATCACCACGGGGTTTCAGCGTATCCCAGTTCACGCCGAAGTCGCTGAGACACGCCTACCGCCACGCGCCGTGGGCTTGCTCCAACAGTTCGCGCGCGTGCGCGAGGGCATGTTCGGAATCGGGCGACCCCGACAGGAGTCGAGCCATCTCGAGGGCACGGTCGTCGGCATGCACGAGTCGCACGTTGCTCGTCGTGACCGAGCCGTCGGTGCCCTTCTCGACGACGAGGTGGTTGGTCGAGAATGCGGCGACCTGCGCCAAGTGAGTGACGACGATGACCTGAGCGGTTTCGGCGAGTTTCGCCAGCCGCCTGCCGATCTCGGTCGCACTCGCGCCGCCGACCCCGGCATCCACTTCGTCGAAGACGAACGTCGGAACCGGATCTGACCCGGCCAGCACGACCTCGATCGCGAGCATGACGCGGGAAAGTTCGCCGCCGGAGGCACCCTTGGCGATCGGGCGCGGTTCAGCTCCGGGATGCGGTTGAAGCAGCAGGCTGACCGTGTCGCGGCCCGTTAATCCGAGTTCCCGTGCCTCGACGTCGATTGTCAAGCGGGCATCGGGCATCGCGAGAGCACGCAACTCGTCGGAAACCTCGCTCTCGAGGCGTCGAGCCGCGGTGCCGCGGAGGTCGCTCAATGCGGCAGCGAGTTCGTGCACCCGCACCAGGCCGGCTTCGACCTCGACACCCAATTGCTCGATGCGATCGGCGTCGCTGTCGAGTTCGAGCAGGCGAGTGCTGCCTGCCTCCAGATAGTCGACGACGCCGTCAAGCCCCGGCCCATAGCGGCGGATCAGCGCAGTGAGTACCGCACGACGCTCGTGAATGCCCTCCAGCTCGCGACCGCCATCGGCATCCAAACCGCCGAGGTAGGAGGAGAGCAGCCCCGAGATCTCAGCGAGGACGAAGGATGCGCTGGTCAGTTGTTCGGCGATCGGCACCAGTGTCGGGTCATGCCCGACGACCCGATCGAGCGAACGACGGGCAGCGTCGACCAGGGACGACGCATCGCCCCCCTCGCCCACCTGGGCCGAGATCGCCTCACGGGCTTCAGTCGCGGCAATGCGCAGATCTTCGAGATTGGTGAGCCGCTCCGCCTGCTCGGCGAGGGCAACATCTTCTCCCCGTTGCGGTGCTGCTTCGTCGATCTCTGCCATCGCGACCCGAAGCTCCTCGGCCTCGCGAGTGCGTCGGTCACGTTCCGCGATTAGAACATCCAGTTCGCCGCGGTCGGTCTGCCAACGCTGGTAGGCATCCTGATAGTCGCCGAGTAGGGCGGCAAGCGGCGCGCCCGCGAACCGATCGAGAGCCTCGCGCTGAGCCGTACCAGACTTGAGTCGGAGCTGCTCCGACTGACCGTGAACCACCACGAGGTGGTGGCCGAGTTCATCGAGAACACCAACCGGTGCCGATCGGCCGCCGACGGTGGCACGGCTGCGCCCATCGCTGCCCACCGAGCGGCCCAGAATCAGGTGCGCCCGCCCATCTGACGTCTCGTCGACTTCTCCCCCGGCATCCCGAACGCGCTCCGCAACCGGACCCGTCGCATCAACATCCCAATGCCCCTCGACGACAGCCTGGGCGCTTCCCGACCGTACGGTTCCGCTGTCGGATCTGGCGCCGAGCAGCAACCCCAACGCCGTCACCACCATCGTCTTGCCCGCGCCGGTTTCGCCGGTGAGTGCGGTGAATCCGGGGCCGAGAGGCAGCCTGGCCTCGCCGATCACGCCGAGGTCGCGGATCGAGATCTCTTCGATCACGAGGCGACCTCGGAACCCGGACCACGCCATCCCGCGACCGGAAGTTCGAACTTTTTCACCAGACGCTCGGCAAACGGACGGGGGCTCAGTCGAGCCAGCCGAACCGGAACCGGCGAGCGGCGCACGACGACGCGCGCACCCGACGGAAGGTCGAAGGTACGGCGCCCGTCACACCAGAGCACCCCGGTGCTCGGGGTGCGGCGCAGCAGTTCGACCGCGAGGGCAGAGTCGGGGCCGACGACCAGGGGACGTGCGAAGAGGGCGTGGGCCGACAGCGGCACCATCAGCAACGCGTCGACTTCGGGCCAGACAACCGGCCCCCCAGCGGAGAACGAGTAGGCGGTCGATCCGGTCGGCGTCGACATCACGACCCCGTCGCACCCGAAGGTCGAGATCGGGAGACCGTCAACCTCGATCGCGACTTCGAGGGATCGCTCCCGACTCGCCTTTTCGACAGAAGCCTCGTTGAGGGCCCACGTCTCGTAGACCACCTCGGAATCGAGCTTCACCCGCACCGAGACTGTCATGCGTTCTTCGACGACGTAGTCGCGGGCAAGGGCTCGTTCGACAGTGGCGCGCAGGTCTTCGCGCTCGGCCTCGGCCAGAAAGCCGATGTGTCCGAGGTTCACACCGAGCAGTGGAGCGTCGCACCCGCGGGCGAGCTCTGCCGCGCGCAGAATCGTGCCGTCACCACCGAGCACGATGACCAGTTCGAGGTCGTGCTGAGCCACGTCGACGCCGAGGAGCCTCGCGGTCAGGTCGGGTGCTGCGGCCAGCAGAGCAGTGTGCTCGTCGGTGGACAGCACCGGAGTGATGCCTGCCGCGAGTAGCTGCCGGCAGACGTCAACACCCGCCTTCAGCGAGTCGGGTCGCCCGGTATGCGCGACGACGAGGAGGTGTCGGTCTTCAGACACGGTGCTCCTGACGTCGGCCGGGTGGTTGCTGTCGTCGGCATCCCGCTACGGCAGGGCGCCGATCACACCCTCCCATTGTGGTGGATGGGGTCCGACAGCGGCTCGCGCCCACAGCAGATACTCCTGATTGCCGTTAGTTCCCAGTACTGGGGAGGGAACGATGCCCCGAGTTTCGAGTCCGAGATCCCAGGCCGCCCAGCCGACAGCGCTCACGGCGTCGTGTCGCAGATTCTTCTCGCGCACGATTCCTTCGCGCACCCCTTGTCTGCC
>JBDTNW010000284.1:0-3163 GCA_039933575.1 Pseudolysinimonas sp.
GTCTACAAGAACTTTGATCCGCGCGCCAAACTCGTCAAGGAGAGCGCCGATGAGGTGCTCGCCGACCTCGGTGTCAAAGACCCGCTGCTCGACATCGCGAAGGAACTCGAAGAGGCCGCTCTCGCCGACGATTACTTCATCGAGCGCAAGTTGTACCCGAACGTCGACTTCTACACCGGAGTCATCTACAAGGCGATGGGCTTCCCGGCCCGCACCTTCACGGTGCTGTTCGCGATCGGCCGGCTGCCGGGCTGGATCGCACATTGGCGCGAGGCTGCGACCGACCCGGCCACCAAGATCGGGCGCCCGCAGCAGTTGTACACCGGCCCGGCCTCACGGGACTGGCCCACCGCACGCTGACTGTTCTGGAACGCTCTACAGGGAGATTGGGGGGACTTGATGGCCAACTTTGAAGCGCTATCACCGGTATTGCTGACCACGAAGCCGATTGCCACGCTGTCTCGGACGATTGTTAGGGCCTTTGGCAACCCCGCGGCGATCGCGGCCCTCATCCTGCCCTCGGCACCCGTAGCTCTCGCCGCCCAGCTCGTCCCGTGGTTTCTGCCGGCAAACACCTCGGCGCTTCAGAATGGCGCATTGGTCATCATCGCCGCCCCGGCGTGGTTCAGGGTTACGAGTCTCGTGCTGCTCGCGCTGTGGGGTGCGGCGGTCGTGTTCGGTGCGCTGGGCGCGTCCTGGGCGGTGATCTCGGACATCGTTGTCGGGGTGCGGAACGCGCCTCGCGCCTGGGGTGACGTCGCGCGCCGCGCGGGCAGTTGGATCGTCGTCGTTGTCGTGCTGGCCATTCTCGCTGCGGTCGTCGCAACGATTGCGTTCGCGGCGGCGTGGTTCGTCTCCCCTTGGCTGTCGGCCGTCCTCGTCGCGGCCGCGCTGATCGGGCTTGCGCCCGTGCTCACCGCCCCCGCGATGGCGCTGATCGCCGGAGAGGGTCCGCTCGCCGCGTTTCGCGATGCGTTCGCCGTTCTGAGCTGGAGCAGCGACTCGGGTGTCGCCCGAGCCCGCCTGATTGCTGCCGCCGTCCTCGGGGCCGGCATCCCGTTGGCAACCCTCTGGCTGACTCGCGACCTGGATGGCTCGGAACTGATCGTGTTGCTGCGCGACGCGCTCCGTGCGGCGGCACTCGCTGCAGGTCTGCTGTTGGCGGTCGCGTGGACGACGACGATCGCCCTCGAGGCCCGAGTGATCAGGCATCGACCGGTCGCGGTGCCGCCTGGTCGCTCGAGTTCCGCGGCTCCTATCACTGTCGCGATGGTCGCCGTGGCCGCCCTCCTGATCCCGCCAGCGGCATCCGCGCTCGTGAGTCGCATTGATCCGACTGGGCTCGCGCGGGTGACTGTGGTCGAGGCCGGAGGACATTGGAAGGACATCGATGCCGCCGCGTTCGGAGACGGCCTCCTCATCCTCAGCCGACTTGGCAGCGACGGCGGCGTGTTGAGTGTGTGCGCCGACCGGCAATGCGCGGACTACGACGCCGTCAACTGGGGCGGCGAGTCGATCGTGACGCTCGACGATGGATCCGTCGTGTGGGTGCACGTTCAGGCCGTGTACCGGGCGTCGTCGAATGACATCACACGAGTCGAATTGGCGGCGACGAGACTGCAACCGTCAGACCTGACGAATGCCGAAACCCCGACCAAGAGCGGCGACGTGCTCAAGATCGGTATCGGAGAGACTCCGTTGGGCGAGACTTCGGTGATCTGGGGCGAGGACGTGCCCGAGGACCGCCTGAACAATTCGGATGTCTGGGTCGAGACTGTCGCTGCGGTTGCCCTCGACAGCGACGGGCTCCCGGTTGTCGCGGTCGTAACGCGGGCCGAGCGGGACTACGGCACGCTGAGAGTGTTCCGATGCGTCGACCTGTCATGCTCCGCCTCAAACCAGGTAGCGGACGTCAAAGTGCTCTGGCAGTTTCCGTACGCGCACGCAAACTTGGCGAGGCTCGACGTGGTTGCCCTCGCAGACGGAACGATCGGCGTCGCCGTCATCCAACAGCACACTGGTCCCGCCCCTCTGCAGTACGTGGCGATTCCTGTGGTGGGCGACCCGGTAACTCAGGTGCTCGACGATCAGCCGTACCGCGACGAGGACCGGGACGGGACTGCGGGGGTGCGTGCGGGCGTCAATGCCGACGGAACGGCGACCTTTGCCTATCGGCCCATGGGATCAGACAACGGCTCCATCCTGACCTGTGGCGACCCGATGTGCAGCACCCACACTTCGCAACCGATGCTCCCGTCCGGCACCGCCCCCTACCTGCCGTCGCCGACTCTCGCGATCGACGACACCGGGCGGCCGATGTATCTTCAACGCGCCGAGACCGGGGAGGTTCTGCTCGTTTCCTGTCTCGATGTCGCCTGCGTCGACACCGAGACGACGGCGCTGACCATGCCCGAGTACCGGGGTGGTCCGATCGCATTGACCCTCACGACCGATGGCCGACCGGTCATCGTCGCAGCAGCTCCGCGCATCGATCCCGTCCGCATCCGGCGGGTGGTCGAGCAGACCCAGGTTCTGGAGTGTGTCGAAGCGCGCTGCGGGCTGCACTGAGCTCCGCGATTTGCGGGAGCTCGGAGAACTACCTCGCGGTCCCCGCGAGTGAGCCAGTGGTGCGGCCGCTGGGGTCGTAGATCGTGCACAACAACTCTCGGTCGCCGCTCGCCCAGCTCTCGACGGTCGGGTAATAACCGCGAGTTTCGAGGGCTGAGTCGGTGTACGCCACTCCAACGAACTGAGTGAAGACGTCGCCGCTGCAGAACGCCCGAAGGTCGGAGTCGAGCGTCGGCGAACCGGGAAACGCACTGTCGGTGACCTGACTGGTCGCGAAGACTTCGGAGTCGTGTTCTTGGCTGCATGCGACGATCGGCACGCTGGTGACTTGGTCGCCGACTGAGGCATCGTCGAGACAGTCGCCAACGGTCAGGGTGAAGACCCCGGGCGGCTGCACGTTCGAGCCCGCCGTAAGGGTCTCGAGCGCACTGCAGCCCGAGAGCCCGGCGCACAGCAGCGTCGCTGCGGCCACAGTGCGCAGACCGCGGAGGTGCCGAGGGGCGCGGGTCACAGCGCCAGCCTAGTAAGTCCCGCGTCGGGAGGTCCCCGGTGAGTTCGCCCCTGTGAATAACTCCGTCGTGACTCAGGTGGCGAG
>JBDTNW010000285.1:0-3144 GCA_039933575.1 Pseudolysinimonas sp.
CGCTGCTCGGTGCCTCCGCTATCCTCACCGGGTCGTGGACTGCTCTCGGCACTGGCATGCTCGGCGCGCTCGTGACCGGCGGCCTCTATCTGGTGCTCGCCCTCGCCCGTCCGGGCGGAATGGGGATGGGCGACGTCAAGTTGGCGGGAGTCGCCGGCCTCTTTCTCGGCTGGCTTGGGGTACCTGAATTGATCCTCGGAACCGTCGCAGCCTTCGTGCTCGGCGGAATCGTCGGAGTCGGAATGCTTCTCGGAGGACACGGTCGCCGCAGCGCCGTTGCTTTCGGGCCGTGGTTACTCGCCGGTGCGTGGGTAGCCATTCTTGCGGGAGGTCCCATCACGACCTCCTATCTATCTCTATTCGGCATTACGTAGAAACGAAAGAAGGAGAGAACCGCCATGGGGGGCACGGTTGTCGGAGTAGACATCGGAAGCACGTCAGCGCGTGCAGTCGAAGTCCAAGGATTCGATGGGCCTAAGCCGTCGATCGTCCGCTACGCGGAGGTCGCACTGCCGGAGAGTTCCATCCGCCGCGGGGAGGTCGTGGAGGTGGCCACAGTCGGAACGGCGTTGCGTCGCCTCTGGTCGACCGGCGGCTTCAAGACCAAAGAGGTCGTACTCGGCATGGGCGGCTCGCGCGTCTTCGCCCGTGACCTCTCGGTTCCGAAGGCCTCGATGACGCAGATTCGCGAGTCGCTGCCATTCATCGTGCAAGATCTCTTGCCGGTGCCGGTTGCCGACGCCCTGCTCGACTTCTATCCGATCTCGGAGGAGACCACCGACACCGGCCCGCACGTTTCCGGGCTCCTGGTCGCCGCGATCAAGGATGCGGTCAACGCCAATGTTTCCGCGGCTCTCGGCGCCGGGTTACGTCCGGTGCAGGTCGATCTCATCCCGTTCGCGATGACCCGCGCCATGGCGCCGCTGCGCTCTGCGCGTGGCCGCGACGTGCTCGTTTCGATTGGTGCGAACACCACCAACGTGGTGGTGGCCGACAACGGGGTGCCGCAGTTCGTGCGCATCCTGACCAACGGTGGTGACGACATCACCCGCGCGATCTCAAGTCGCCTCCAATGGGCACCTGAGCAAGCCGAACAGGCCAAGATCGCGGTCGGCATGGGCGGACCGATGACCCGGCAGGAAGACCGTCCGGTACTCGAGATCGTCTACGAGGTCGTCGGTGAATTGCTCGCTGGCATCCGCAGCACGATCAGTTACTACACGACCGCCCGTCCGACCGAACCGCTCGGGCGCATCCTGCTCACCGGTGGCGGGTCGCAGTTGACGGGACTCCCGAACGCGCTCGGAGAGCTCACCGGCCTACCGGTCGTGCTTGCCGACCCGCTCGCCTCGATCCCGACCTCACGCAACGCGCGTCAGCGCACCACGCGTGCCAGCCAGGATGCCTTCACCACCGCGTTCGGTCTCGCCCTCGGGAGCCACTCGTGAGCGCCGTCGCAATCTCGGGCCTCTCGATCGCTGCCGAGCCCCGAGCACAGCTGCTGCCCGCGAGCGTCAAAGATCGTGAAAAAAGCCGCAACGCCCGCCACATGATGGTGCTGCTGGTGATCTTGGCGGTTGCCGTCGCCGGCGCTGGCGTGACCTGGGGCTATGTCGGCAAGATCGCCGCGCAGCAGACCCTCGACGCCGCCAACGCGCAAACGACCGCGATCCTCGCCGAGCAGACGCAGTACGCGGATGCCTCGCGGCTTGCCGCCCTGGTGAAACAGACTGCCGACGCGCAGGTCGCGGTTACCGCAACCGAGGTCCAGTGGTTGCCGCTCTACGCGGCGATCCTGGGCTACCTGCCTGCCGATGCACAAGTTGTTGGTTTGGCATTCACGGCCCCCGCTCCCTGGGAGCCCATACTTTCGGCGGACGGTCCGCTTCGCGTGGCGCCGTTCGCAACCGTCAGGCTCGACGTCTCATCGCTGAGTTACCTAGAGGCGGCGACCTTTGTGCGAAACATCCCGTCGCTGTACGGCTACGCCGACGTGAAGATCGACTCGACAAAGCTGGATCCGGAATCGGGGGAGTACGTGACGAGCATCACGCTGACCCTCAGTGCTGATGCGGTCAGCGGGCGCTTCGGTGCGACCCAGAACGGCACGGCCGCGAACGGTACCGCCGGAGGCGGGGCAACCGGCGACGGCACGACCGGAACGGGCACGACGACGGACGGCACGACCACGAACGGCACGACCACGAACGGCACGACGACAAACGACGGGACGAACCCATGAACCCGAACCGCATCTGGGCGATCGGAACGGTCCTAGTTATCGGCGCAGTCCTCGGACTGGGCTGGCTCCTGGGAGTCTCGCCGCTGCTTGCACAAACGGCCGACGCGGCGACGCAGCGTGCCGGAATCGAACAATCCAACGTCGCGCAGGAGGCGGTACTCGCCCAGATGAAAGCTGACTACTCGCACCTCGATGAGCTGCAGAACCAGCTCGCGGTCGAGAAGTTGAGCATCCCCAGTGAAGTCGATTCCGATGCCATCTACGCGTACCTCGCCGGAATCCAAGCCGGTGGCCTCGCGCCGATCGACTCGATCACCACCGGGGAGGCCCAGCTCTACGGTGGAGCAGGCGCCGAGAATGCTCCAGCCTCCGACACAGCGACGCCCACAGCCGGAGTTGCGACGATTGACGGCCTGTACACCGTGCCCGTCACGGTCACCTTCACGAAGGAGGCGACGGCAGCACAGATCCTCGGCTTCGCCTGGGCGATGCAGAACGGCCCGCGGCTGTTCGTGGTCTCGAGCATCGCGCGCAGCACGAGCTCGGGTTCGAAGGTGGAGTCGACCGCGACGATCACGGCGTCGATGTTCGTCATGTCGGATCCCGATTCGACTCCGGGCTCGTCGGCAGGTGTATACGAGGACCTCATCCTTCAGCAGCCGCTGCCGGAGTTCAAGCCGTGGCCGGCGTCGAAGGATGGCACGGGCGCGACGCCGAACCCGACGGGTACTCCGACGCCGGGTGCGACGCCGACGCCCACACCGACCCCCACGGGGGGAGCGACGGCCACGCCGACGCCCACCCCGTAACACCCAGCAACATTGCAAGCACACACCCGGTCGACTAACATCGACCGGGTGTGTGCTTTCGCACACGTCTCCCTCCCGCAAACGCGACTTCGG
>JBDTNW010000286.1:0-3141 GCA_039933575.1 Pseudolysinimonas sp.
GGTGGTGAGCAACAGCGCGTTGCGATTGCTCGCGCCATTGTGAACAAGCCCGCGATTCTGCTGGCCGACGAGCCGACCGGAAACCTCGACCCTGCGACCAGCGCGGGAATCATGACCCTGCTCGCGTCCATCAACGCGAGCGGCACCACAGTGCTGATGGCCACCCACGACGCCGGCATCGTCGACCAGATGAAGCGTCGGGTCATCGAGCTCATCAGCGGCCAGATTGTGCGCGACGAACGCCAGGGCGCGTACACGACGACGATCCCCGTGCAGACCCAGCGCGCCACCAACCCCGACAGCAACATGGAGGATGCGGCTGCCGCGGTGCCGACCCCGACCCCGACGGCGACCCCGGCACCGGTGACGGCCCCGATTCCCGTGACGAAGGTGGCGGCTGTGGCCGCACCGACGGAGACCGAAACGGATGCCGAGACCGACGCGATGGATGTCGACGAAGCGGCTCCGGCATCCATTCCGATCGTGGTGAGTACCGAGAAGGAACCCGTCAGAACTTCGAAGGGCCCCGTTATTCCAGAACCCGGATCCGGTCCACCGCCCGGGTTCCAATGGCCGAAGGCACCGGGCAAATGAGATTCGGGCTCATTCTGAGCGAAGTTGGCCAGGGGTTCAGAAGAAACCTGTCGATGGTCGTGTCGGTCGTTCTGGTGACTTTCATCTCGCTGACCTTTGTTGGCTCGGCGATCATGCTTCAGTTCCAGATCGGCCAGATGAAGGGCTACTGGTACGACCGTGCGCAGGTCGCGGTGTACCTCTGCACCGACATCTCACCGACTCCGAACTGCAACGGGTCAGAAGCCACTCAGTCGCAAATTGACGCGGTGAAGCAGGAACTCGACAGCGGCACCCTTGCTCAATACATCAAACAGGTGACCTTCGAGACCCGTGAGCAGGCGTACCAAAACGTGCTCACGCAGTTCGGTGACACCCCGCTCGGGCAACTGGTGACGCCCGACATTTTGCCCCAAGCGTTCCGCATCAACCTCGTGGATCCTGACCAAGCCGAGATCATCATCGACCAGATCACCGGGCTGCCGGGTGTCGATGAAGTGAAAGACCAGCGCGCTTTCCTCGAACCGATCTTCGCCGTCATCAACGCGATCAGTCTCAGCGCTGTCGGCATCGCCGGGCTCATGCTGGTCGCCGCCGCGCTCCTCATCTCGACCACCATCCGACTCTCCGCTTTCTCACGGCGTCGCGAGATCTCGATCATGCGACTCGTCGGTGCCTCCAACCGGTTCATCCAGACCCCGTTCATTCTCGAAGGGGTGCTCGCGGCTTTGATTGGTGCTGCCCTGGCGGGGGTAGCGGTCGTGGCGCTCGTGCAGTTCTTCGTGCGCGGATATCTGGTCGGAGCTCTGCCGTCGATCGGGTTCGTGGGACTCGGCGATGCCGTGCTCGTCGTCCCCATGCTGCTCGGAATCGGCGCGATCCTCGCTGCCCTCTCGGCATCCGTCGCCATCCGTCGGTACCTCAAAGCCTGACCTTCGGCTTAGACTGGGCGGCTGCTCAGCCATAACACGAAGGAGGTGAGCACCATGCCCAAAGAGACGGGCTCGAAAGTCGTCGCGACCAACCGCAAGGCACGTCACGACTACACGATCGAGGACACCTATGAAGCCGGCCTCGTGCTCACCGGCACCGAGGTGAAGTCGTTGCGCGAGGGACGCGCCTCGCTCGTCGACGGCTACGCCTTCATCGACGGCAACGAGGCGTGGCTGGATGCCGTGCACATTCCGCAGTGGGGATCCGGCTCGTGGACGAACCACGCCACCCGTCGGAAGCGCAAACTGCTGTTGCACAAGGCGCAGATCATCAAGATGTCGCAGAAGACCAAAGAGGGCGGCTACACCCTCATCCCGTTGTCGATCTATTTCTCGGAGGGCAAGGCGAAGGTCGAGATCGCGGTCGCCAAGGGCAAGCGCGAGTACGACAAGCGCCAAGCCTTGCGCGAGCGTCAAGACAAGCGCGAGTCCGATCGGGCGATGTCGACGCGGAGTGTTCGGGGCGAGTAGCTCGGCCTACGGCATCTGCCGGTAGAGGTCCGTCGTGAGGTTGCTGCGATCCGTCGAGGCGATCGCACAGCGCGCGTTGGTGTGACCCGCCAGGTACTCATCCGGAGTCGGCACGTCGATCGCGTAGGCGATGTAGTCGTTGGTGCGCAGGTGGTCCATCAGGAAGAGCCGGTACTCGAGAAAGTGCCCGCACACTGAATCACCGAAGGCGTCAAGCGCCGACCCCTCTCGCGCATAGACCACGTCGGCCAGATCGAGGTCGGCCGTCGCGAAGAGCTGCTGCGGGTGAGCGGTCGTGCACGGCACCACGGTGTATTCCGCGAGGTCGCGGCCGTCTTCGGCGAGGCATGACCCATCGCGAAGGTCGCCGACAGCGGTCACACCGAGCGGAATGTTGGGCACCTTGCTCAGGATGCGGAATCCCACGATCCCGACGAGCGTCAGCACCACGACGACTGCCGCGATCAGCCCGATCCGGCCCCAGCGCGGCAGCCGCGACCACGCGCTCTTCCGGGGCTCGACGGCGTCGCTCACAGCGATACGGTATCGGATGTGCAGACCCATCCTGTCGGCCGCGGCCTCGAGATCGCGACGGCGATCGCGCTCGGGGTCGTGACGCTCGTGACGGCACTGGGGGTGCTGCAGTCAGCGGCTTGGACCTCTCAGGCCACCCGGCTGGGCGAAGACTCGTCGGATGCGCGCGACCAGTCGGTCACCAACGGGGTGCTCTCTCAGGTGCGCCAGCGATCCGACTATGCGGCGACCCTTGAAGCCGAGCGCCTCACCCTCCTACAGAACGACGCCATCGCGGCCGACGAATACTCGACTGCGCTCTCTCTGCAGCTCAGCATCCAAACGGCTCTCGCGTCTGCGTACGAACTTCCCGACGGATCGTTCAACGCCTGGCGGGATGCCGGCTTCCCGGCCGACGCGAATCCCGCCCAGTCTGCTGACTACCTGGTTTCCGGCCAGGGTGAATCCGACGCCCTGATGCTCACCTCGCAACAACTCGGCACGTTCGGCACCCAACTCACGGCCAAGGCCGCAGTGTTTGGGCAAGCCACGCTCGTCTACGCACTCGCGCTGTTCCTGTTCGGCGTCGCGG
>JBDTNW010000287.1:0-3134 GCA_039933575.1 Pseudolysinimonas sp.
CCGAGGGATAGTCGAGGTTCGGCTTGATGCCCTTGCGGTCGTCCATCGCCGTCTCAAGTGCCTCGTACAGATCGAGTAGATCGGGTCGGTCGTACTCCGCGACCAGCGTGTCGAGCGCCGCCTTCATGGTCGGAACCCGCGAGTCGCCGTGCTTGTAGACCCGGTGGCCGAAACCCATGATCTTGCGCTTGGCGGCGAGAGCGTCATCCAGCCACTTCTGCGCCTTCGACGCCGTGCCGATTTCGTCGAAGGTGTGCATGACGGCCTCGTTGGCGCCCCCGTGCAGCGGGCCTTTCAGCGCGCCGATCGCTGCAGTGACCGCGGAGTACAGATCGGCGAGGGTCGAGGTGACGACCCGGGCGGTGAAAGTGGATGCGTTGAAGGAATGCTCGGCGTACAGAATCATCGACACGTCGAACGCGGTCACGACGACGAGGTCGGGCACCTCGCCAAAGGCCATGTGCAGGAAGTTGGCGGAGTAGCCAAGGTCGTCGCGCGGCTCGACCAGATCAAGGCCGCGGCGGCGTCGCTGGATGTACGCCACAATCGCCGGCAGTTGAGCGAACAGCGTGATCGCCTTGTCGAGGTTGGCCTCAGGGGTCGAGTTCGCGGCGTCGGGATCAGCAGCCCCAATCGCGCTGACGGCGGTGCGCACGACATCCATCGGGTGGGCGTCGACCGGAAGCAGGTCGATCGTCTGCTTCGCGAGATCGGGCAGGTGTCGACGCGAGCGCTCGAGTTGCTCGAAGTCGGCGAGTTGCTTCTCGTCGGGCAGTTCGCCGTTCCAGAGCAGGTACGCGACCTCCTCGAACGAGCACTTGTCGGCGAGCTCCTGAACCGGGTAACCGCGGTAGAGCAGCGAGTTCGTTTCGGGGTTGACCTTCGAGATCGCTGTGGTGTCGACGACGACGCCCGCGAGTCCCTTCTTGATCTCCGTCGCATCCATGGGGTTTCAGCTCCTGTTGTTGTTCAGATCGAAAGTGAAGACACCGGCATCGAATTCGGCGTAGGCGGAATAGTCGACGAGCTCGTAGAGCCGCGCCCGGGTCAGCATCGTGGGCACCTGCGACGTCAGGGAACCCTCGGCCGCGAGAGCATCCAGTCCGCGTTCGATCGCCCCCATCGCGATGCGCAGCAGCGAGACCGGGAAGATCACCATGTTCACGCCAACATCCTGCAACTGCTGCACCGTGAACAGGTCGGATTTTCCGAACTCGGTCATGTTCGCGAGGATCGGCACGTCAACGGCGGCCCGCATCGCCTCGAACTCCGAGAGGTCGGCCATCGCTTCGGCGAAGATCGCGTCGGCGCCGGCATCCACCAGCGCTTTCGCGCGGTCGGTCGCGGCCACCAAGCCTTCAACACCCCGGATGTCGGTGCGCGCCATGATCACGAAGTTCGGGTCGCGTCGGGCATTCACCGCGGCTCGGATGCGGTTGACCGCGGTCTGCTCGTCGACGACCTCTTTGCCGTCCAGATGCCCGCACCGCTTGGGGTTGACCTGATCCTCGAAATGAACTCCCGCGACTCCGGCGTCTTCGAGCACCTGAACGGTGCGGGCAACGTTCATCGGTTCCCCGAATCCGGTGTCGCCGTCGATCAGTGCGGGCAGGTCGGTGGTGCGCGCGATCTGGGCGCCGCGTTGGGCAACCTCGGTGAGGGTGGTCAGGCCAATGTCGGGCAGCCCGAGCTCGTTCGCCATCACGGCACCCGAGATGTAGACGCCCTCGAACCCCTTCTCGTGGATGAGGGCCGCGCTCAGCGGGGTAAACGCACCGGGAAATCGTTGGATGGTTCCGCTCGCCAAGCCAGCGCGGAACGCGACCCGCTTGTCGGCGGGAGTCACGGTGGAATGCAACATCAGAACAACCCCTTCGGCGCGACCGGGAGCCCGGCGGCGATCACGTTGAGTCCGGCGAGTTCGTCGGCCGCCAGGTGCGGCAGCCGCTGTGCGACCCCGAGGAACCGCTCGATCTCGGCGGGCTCCAGCACCCCGACGGCGAGGGTGCGGAACTTCTCGATGTACTGCTCGCGCGCGAACGGCCGGGCGCCGAGCGGATGGGCATCGGCAACCGCGATCTCATCCACCAGCGTCGACCCATCGGCCCAGGTGATCTCGACCCGACCGCCGAACGCCTTCTCGGCCGGATCGTTCGAGTGGTACCGGCGCGTCCACTCGGGGTCTTCGACGGTGTGCACCTTCTGCCACAACTCGACGGTGTCGGGACGCTGCGCGCGCCCTGGCGCGTAGGAGGTCTCGTGATCCCAGGTGCCGTCTTGGAGGGCGACCGCGAAGATGTACGGAATCGAGTGGTCGAGCGTTTCACGGCTCGCGGTCGGGTCGTACTTCTGCGGGTCGTTCGACCCCGACCCGATCACGTAGTGAGTGTGGTGACTCGTGGCCAACACGATGTTTTGGATGTTCGCGGGGTCCCGCAGTTCGGGGTGCTCGGTGCCCAGCCGGCGGGCCAGATCGATCCAGGCTTGGGCCTGGTACTCGGCGGAATGCTCTTTCGTATAGGTGTCGAGGATCGCGAGCTTGGCTTCACCCGGTTCAGGCAGCGGCACCTCGTAGCGACCTTCGGGTCCGTCGAGCAGCCAGGCGATGACGCCATCCTCGCCCTCCCAGATCGGCGACGGACTGGTCTGGCCGCGCATCGCTCGGTCGATCGCCTCGATGGCCATCTTTCCGGCGAAGGCCGGGGCGTAGGCCTTCCAGGTCGAAATCGCGCCCTTGCGCGACTGGCGGGTTGCGGTGGTCGTATGCAGTGCCTGACCAATGGCCTGGTAAATCGTCTCGGCGTCGAGGCCCAGCAGGGTGCCGATGCCGGCCGCCGCCGAAGGGCCGAGGTGAGCGACGTGGTCGATCTTGTGCGCGTGCAGACTGATCGCCTTGACCAGGTCGACCTGGATCTCGTACCCGGTTGCGATTCCGCGCACGAGAGCCGCGCCATCCTTCCCGGCGTGCTGCGCGACGGCGAGAATGGGCGGGATGTTGTCGCCCGGGTGCGAGTATTCCGCCGCGAGGAAGGTGTCGTGGTAGTCGAGTTCGCGCACCGCGACCCCATTCGCGAAGGCCGCCCACTCGGGGCTGAACCGTCCGCCGATCCCGAAGACCGTCGAGCCCAGGCCGC
>JBDTNW010000288.1:0-3128 GCA_039933575.1 Pseudolysinimonas sp.
AGAGCCCGGTGCGCCACATCACTCCCCACCCGGCCTCGTCGAGAACCAGGCTGAGGGCGTGCGCGACCCCGGCGGCGACGGCGTCTTGCTCCCACTCGGGCACCTTGATGCTGGGTTTCGGCGAGACGACGATGGCGAGCAGGAGCGGTGCCCGAAGAGGTTTCGCGGCCATCTTGTCTGCCGCCAAGCCCTCAAGACCGGCCGCCTCGGCAAGGGCCTCCCCGACCCGGCGGCGGGACTCGCCGCGCACGGCGATGATCCGCCAGGGCCGCAACGCCGCGTGATCCGCGACGGCCGCCGCCGCCTCGATCAGCGGCAATAGGTCGCGCGTTCGAGGCGCCCGCTGGGTCACCGCGGGATGCGAGTGGCGTCGTCGCATCCCGTCGGCGATCGGGTGGTCGGTCACGGCTCCGAGTGAAACCCGAGCGAGACGGAGTTCATGCAGTAGCGCAGCCCGGTCGGAGTGCCGAACCCGTCGTCGAAGACGTGGCCAAGATGAGAACCGCAGCTGGCACACCGCACCTCGGTGCGCACAGTTCCGAGCGAGCGATCTTCGATGAGCTCAACGGCATCCGGGTTCACGGAGTCATAGAACGAGGGCCAGCCGCAGCCGGAATCGAATTTCGTGCCGCTCTTGAACAGTTCGGCGTTGCACGCCGCACAGGTGTAGAGACCGGCGCGCTGTTCGTCGAGGAGTTCACCGGTCCAGGCGCGCTCGGTTGCGGCTTCGCGAAGAACCGCGTATTGCTCGGGGGAGAGTTCATCGCGCCACTGCGCGTCGGTCTTTTCGACCGAATAGCCCTTGCCTGTCGTCGTCATATCGTGCCCTTCAGCTCGCCTAGCGCTCACCCGATGCGCACGCCACCCTATTCAACCCGAGGCGATCGACATCCGTTCCCGGCATCCGTTCCCGGCATCGATGCAAGCGAGTTCGAGTCGCTGACAGACTGCGTACCATGGGCAGCCCGACCGCCGACTGGTATCACCGAGCCGCGACGCGCGACCTGGTCGGGCACTCCGCGCTGCACGTCGGATGGGCGGCTGGGGTCGCTGCGGATGACGAGGTCGTGGCGTTGCTTGATCAGCTCCCGCGAGAGCGTCGGCAGCCGTCACTGGTGTTCTCCGTCGCGACCTACCTCGGGGCGCCGAACGAGGAGTATTCGGGGTTTCGAGCCTGGCTGGTCGAGCATTGGCCGGACGTGGAACGTGAAGCGCGAACCCGCCGCACCCAGACCAACGAAGTCGGACGATGCGGCCCACTTCTGGTAGCACTTGACCGTGTGGCGGATCACCCCGAGGTGGGTCCGATTGCGCTTCTCGAAGTCGGGGCTGCCGCCGGGCTATGCATGATCCCGGAGCGATATTCCTACCGGTTCGGCGACGGTTCGGTGCTTGGGGTCGGGAAACCGCTAATTGAGGTGGCCGTCTCGGGCGATGGCACCCCGCCCGAGCGCCTTCCCGAGATCGCCTGGCGTCGGGGCATCGATCTTGACCCGCTCTCGGCCGCCAACCCCGCCGACCGCGAGTGGCTTGAGGCTCTCATCCCCCTCGACCGGACCGGCCGTCGTTCGCGCCTTCGTCAGGCCCTCACCACCGCCGAAGTCGATCCACCCGTCGTGCTGTGCGGCGATGCACTCGACGATCTCGCTCAGGTTGCCGCTGCCGCGCCGCACGGCATCCCTCTCGTCGTCGTCTCGCTCGGCACGTTGGTCTACCTCGCGCCCAGCGCTCGGGAGGAGTTCCCGAGAGCGGTCGCCGCACTTGGTGCTCGCCTGGTCACCCTCGAGGCTGAAGGAATCGCCGACCGGACTGCGGCGCGATCGGCACCCGAACACACCGGCTTCGTGCTCGCTCTCGACGGCGAACCGATCGCTCAGGTCAGCCCGCACGGCGACCGTCTCTCGTGGGTCGGCTGAGCGGTCGTCCGACCCCGGCCAGCCTCCGCCGCGACCCCGACGCGGCGACCTAAAATCGCCCGCATGACCGCTGCCGAGTCCGTGGATGCCAGAGGCGCGACCCTCGACGAGGCTGAGCGGCGACTACTCGACTTCGAGCGGGCGTGGGCAGACAGGGTCGGCAATCGGGAAGCCGCTATCCGGGCCGAATTCGGCGTTTCCTCAGCCCGGTACTATCAAATGCTGTACACGCTCATCGATTCGCCGCTCGCGGTGCGAGACGATCCGATCCTTGTGCGTCGCCTCCAACGCCTCCGCGAAGCGCGGCGCGGGGCGAGAGCCCACTCTTTCGCATCAGACAGCACCGCCCGCCCCGATAGCCAGGACGACACCGACTAGATGGCCACCAAACCCAGGGACCGCTTTGACGATGTCCCCGACGATCTCGTACGTGTCGGCGCGCATCGCGCACCTGCGAAGGGTGGGCGCGGCTGGATCAACTTTGCCTGGGCCGCACTGGCCACCGGCGTACTCATCGTCGGCGGGTTGTATGGCCTGTCGCGCGTCAACCCGGATGTCTCGTTCGATCTCCCCAACTTCGGCGGCGGACCCACCGCCGACGCGACTGAGACCCCCCCACCCGTTGTGACCCCGATCACCGATCCGAAGCTGGTCGACCCGGTGCTCAACCTGTCGATCTCGGTTCTGAACGGCTCGCCCACCGACAAGCAGGCGGAAGCGGCCGCGAACCAAATCGCCCTGGCGGGTTGGCCTGCGCCGGCAGCGGCCAACTCCGCATCGCGCACGGAGGACGTCACGAAGATCTACTACAACTCGAGCGACTTTGAGGGGATTGCCCTCGGATTGGCGCAACTGCTGGGCACGGATCCGGCGAACATCGTGCTGTCTGACTTTTTCCCTGGCGCGCCGGTGACCATCATCCTGGGCGCCGACTACGTCCCTCCCGCGAGCTGAGCGACGACCGGAAAGTTCCCGGTACCGAGTCGGTCCGTCCGGGTCGCGACAGCCCCGCTTACCATGACGGGATGAGTCGGGGGCGGACCATCAGCGGGCGTTGGCCTGTGGGTTCTATGGGCGCTCTGGCCGCGATCGCCCTTCTCGCCGGCTGTGCAGTCGCGCCCGTTCCGATGCCGACGCCGAGCTATTCCTCGACCTACGTCACGCCTGAGCCGACCGGGCTAGCGCCCCTCACCGGCGCGACGGTCCCATTCG
>JBDTNW010000289.1:0-3119 GCA_039933575.1 Pseudolysinimonas sp.
TGTCGCTCGGCGAGACGCTGGTGCGGCCGACGGCGATGCTGTGGCGCAACATGGCTGCGATGGCGACCGAAGAGATGTTGCGCGCCAACCCGATTGACGGGGTGGTGCTGCTGGGCGGCTGCGACAAGACGATCCCGTCACTGCTGATGGCGGCGGCATCCGTCGATCTGCCCGCCGTGGTGGTGCCGGGTGGGCCGATGCTGAACGGCAACTTTCGCGGCGAGGCTCTCGGGTGCGGAACGAGCGTGTGGAGGTTCAGCGAGGAGGTGCGCGCGGGCACGCTCTCGAACGACGACTTCATGAACTCGGATACCTCGATGGTGCGCAGCAAAGGACACTGCAACACGATGGGTACCGCGTCAACGATGGCGCTCGTCGCCGAGGCGCTCGGAACGGTCATCCCCGGGCTTGCCGGAACCCCGGCGCCCGACGCCCGGCTGCTGCAGGCGGCCCACGAGACCGGGCGGCTCGCCGTGCAGCTCGTTCGCGACGACCGTCGGCCCTCGACATTTCTGACCAAGGCCAACTTTCACAACGCGATCGTGGCGCTCGCCGCGATCGGCGGTTCCACCAACGCGGTGGTGCACCTGCTCGCCATCGCGGGGCGCCTCGGCATCGAGTTGAGCATCGACGACTTCGACCGGATCGGCGCGGAGGTGCCTCTGCTCGTCAACCTCCAGCCGGCGGGTCAGTACCTTATGGAAGATCTGTTCCGCGCAGGCGGGTTTCTCGCCGTGTTGCGCGAGGTGCGGGATCTGCTCGATCCTGATGCCCTCACCATCACCGGCAAACCGCTCGTCAGCTACCTCGACGACGCGCGCATTTGGGATGCCGATGTCATCACCCCGCGCGACTCGCCCCTGCTGCCCGCTGCGGGCATCTCGGTGCTGCGCGGGTCGCTGGCACCGGGTGGCGCGATCATCAAGCCGGCCGCGGCATCCCCCCACCTGCTGAAGCACCGCGGGCGTGCGATGGTTTTCGACTCGATCGAAGACTTCAACGCACGCATCGACGACCCAGATCTCGACGTCGACGCCGACTCGATCCTTGTGCTGCGCGGCTGCGGTCCGAAGGGCTACCCGGGCATGCCCGAGGTGGCGAACCTGCCGCTGCCCACAAAACTGCTCGAGCAGGGGGTGCGCGACATGGTGCGCATCTGCGACGGCCGGATGAGCGGCACCGCCTACGGAACCGTCGTGCTGCACGTCACGCCCGAGTCCGCCGCCGGTGGGCCCCTGTCTCTCGTGCAAACCGGCGACTGGATCTCGCTCGACGTGCGCGGCAAGAAACTCGATCTCGAGGTCCCGGCCGAGGAGCTCGCCCTCCGTACGCCGAATGCCGCAACCGTCGCGGGATACGCGAACCCGCGCCGCGGGTGGGAGAGGCTGTACGTCGACCACGTCATGCAAGCCGACACTGGCGCCGACCTCGACTTCCTGGTCGGATCGTCGGGCTCGGTCGTCAGCCGCGAATCCCACTGACTCGAATCCCACTGAACGGAGCCGCTGTGCCTGAGATGACCGAGAAACTCGTCGCGATCGTGACCGGCGGCGCGGGCGGAATCGGCTTGCGCACGGTCGCGCTTCTGCGTGAACGCGGCTTCGAGGCAGTCGTTCTCGATCGCGACATCTCGGCAGTGCCGGAAGGCATCCCGGCCTTCCTCTGCGACATCACCGATGACGATGCCGTGAGGGATGCTGTGGATGCCGTGGTCGCCCGGTTCGGACGACTCGACGTGGTCGTGAATAACGCCGGTATCGGCGCGACCGGAGACGTGACCGCGAACGACGCCGCCGAGTGGCACCGGGTGTTCGACGTGAACGTCGTGTCGATCGCGCGGATGAGTGTCGCGGCGCTCCCCCACCTGCGCAGATCGCCGCATCCCGTGATCGTCAACATCTCGTCGATCGTCGAGACCGTCGGCGTCGTCAACCGCGCCCTGTACAGCGCCACGAAGGGTGCGGTCTCGGCGCTCACCCTCGCGATGGCGGCCGATCATCTGAAAGACGGCATCCGGGTGAACGCTGTCGCACCGGGCACCGTCGACACCGCTTGGGTCGGTCGGCTGGTCGGCGCAGCCGATGACCCGGTCGCCGCGGCCGAGGCGCTGCGCAAGCGTCAACCGATCGGACGTTTGGTCACCCCCGACGAGGTCGCCCTGGCGATCGCCTACCTCGTCGACCCGGCTGCGGGTTCGACCACGGGACTGGTGTTGCTCGTCGACGGCGGGATGGGAGCGCTGCGGGTATGACGCTGGTCGTCGCGACCGAGGAAAGTTTCGACCTCTCGGAGGGTCCGCTCTGGGATCCGATCCGCGAGCGACTGCTCTGGGTCGACATCCGCACCGGCACGGTGCTGTCGGGCACGTTGAATGCTGACGGCACGATCACGACGCTCGACCGCGTCTCGTTTCCCGGAACGGTCGGTGCCGTCGCGGTATCGGAAGCAGGAGACTGGATCGTCGCCGGGGCCGAGGAGATCTTGGTGCGCCAGCCGACCGGCGAGATCGTGCTCGGCCCGCGGATCGTGCCCCCGGCATCCGGTCGTCGCCTGAACGACGGCAAGCCCGACCCACTCGGCAGGTTCCTGGTGGGAACCTGCCGCCCCGACGATGGCCCCACTGTGGTCGAGACGCTGTCGGTCGTGCAGCCGGACGGTCGCGTTGAAGTGCTCGACGACGACCTGACCCTCTCAAACGGACTCGGCTGGTCGCCCGACTTTTCGACGATGTACAGCATCGACACGGTCGCCCAAGTCGTGAACAGCCGACCGTTCGATCCCGTCACCGGTGCCTTCGGGCCACGTCGCGTCTTCCTGAAAATCGACGAGGGCTACCCCGACGGCATGTGCGTGGATGTCGAGGGTCACCTCTGGATCGCGATCTGGAGTCTCGGCCAGGTGCGCCGCTACTCCCCCGTCGCCGAACTGGTGCGCGTGATCGACGTGCCGGCCCCGAACACCTCCTGCGTCGCGTTCGCCGGACCCGACCTCGCCACCATGGTCATCACCACCGCAACCAAAGACCTCGGACCCGAGGCGCGCGCCCAGTACCCGCTGTCGGGTCACCTGTTCACCCTCGATCCGGGAGTGCGCGGCCTGCCCGCGAACCTCTGGTCGGG
>JBDTNW010000290.1:0-3114 GCA_039933575.1 Pseudolysinimonas sp.
AGACCTGTCGATCTCGCGGTCGAGTTTCGACTGGGGCATCAAGGTGCCGTGGGACGAGTCTCACGTCGTCTACGTCTGGTTCGATGCGTTGCTCAATTACGTCACCGCCGTCGGCTGGGGGTCTGACAACGAGACCTTCCGTCGCCGGTGGCCAGCCGTGCACATCGTCGGCAAAGACATCGCGCGCTTTCACGCCGTCATCTGGCCGGCGATGCTGATGGCCGCCGGACTCCCGGTGCCGGCGCGCGTCTTCGGACACGGCTGGCTGCTGGTCGGCGGCGAGAAGATGTCGAAATCGAAGTTGACAGGTATCGCGCCCGCGCAGATCACCGACGTCTTCGGATCCGATGCGTTTCGCTACTACTTCCTCTCGGCGATCACCTTCGGCCAAGACGGATCCTTTTCTTGGGAAGATCTGAGCGCTCGGTACCAGGCTGAGTTGGCGAACGGCTTCGGCAATCTCGGATCGCGAGTCGTCGCGATGGTGCAGAAGTATCGGGATGGTGTGGTTCCGTCGGCACCTCTCGATCCGGCGATCACCGAGTTGGAAAAGTCGGTGACGGATGCCGCCCACGCTGCGATCGGCAAGCTCGCCATCCATGACGCGATTTCTTCGATCGCGACACTGGTGGATGCGCTAAATCTCTATGTCACTGTGAACCAGCCGTGGGTGCTCGCGAAAGATCCCGCGCAAGCTGCTCGCCTTGACACCGTTCTCGCGACTCTGGTGCACGGAGTGGGCACGTTGGCGGTGCTGTTCTCTCCCGTGATGCCGAAGGCGACGGCGACGCTGTGGGCGGCCCTCGGTGAGGGCGGCTCGGTGAGCGACGTGCGGGTCGACCGCGCCTGGGATCGCCCGGGCGGCGGCACGGTTTCGACGCTCGAGCCGCTGTTTCCGCGCATCGAACTGGAGCCGAACGGCGCGTGACCGAGCCGTTTCTGCGATCAAGGTCGCGCGGGCCCGACGACAAGGTCGCCGACTACCCGCCGCTGCCCGAACCGCTGACGGTCGGGGTCTACGACAACCACACGCACCTCGAGTTTGCTGACGGCGAGAATCCGCTCGACTACCGGGAGCAACTCGACCGAGCGTCGACCGTCGGGGTGCGCGGCGTCGTGCAGGTCGGTACCGACCTCGAGACCTCGCGCTGGAGTGCCGAGATCGCCGCCCACGAGCCGCGCGTGCTGGCGGCGGTCGCCATCCATCCCGATCATGCGCCGGAACTCGACCGCGGGGGGTTGCTCGACGACCACCTGGCCGGGATTGCCGAACTCGCCGCGAGGCCTCGGGTGCGAGCAATCGGCGAGACCGGCCTCGACTTCTTTCACACCGGCGAAGACGGACGCGATGCCCAGGTGCGCTCGTTTGAGGCGCACATCGCGATCGCGAAAGAGCACGACCTGGCTCTGCAGATTCACGACCGCGACGCACATCGCGAGATCGTGGAGGTGCTGAACCGGGTCGGGGCTCCCGAGCGCACGGTGTTCCACTGCTTCTCGGGCGATGCCGAGTTCGCGCGACTGGTGTCTGACGCCGGCTGGTACCTGTCGTTCGCGGGCGTCGTCACGTTCAAGAACGCCCCCACCCTTCGTGAGGCGCTCGAAGCCATTCCACGGTCGCGCATTCTGATCGAAACGGATGCCCCCTTCCTTACCCCGGCGCCATGGCGCGGGCGGCCCAACTCGTCCTATCTCTTGCCGCACACCCTGCGGTTCATGGCGGAGCGCCTGGGCACCGACGCCTCGATGCTGGCCGCCCAGATTTCGTCGAACACAGAGGCCGTCTACGGACACTGGGATTCGCAGACGATCGACACCCCGAAGGATCCGCTCTAATGGCGCTCCTCGGACCCGCTGAGATTCGTGACCTCGCCGCCGTGCTCGACCTGCAACCGACGAAGCGACTCGGGCAGAACTTCGTCGTCGACGGCAACACGGTGCGCAAGATCGTGAAGACCGCGCGCGTCGAACCCGGGGATGAGGTGCTCGAGGTTGGTCCGGGTCTCGGCTCGCTCACGCTGGGCCTGCTTGAAGCTGGAGCCCGCGTCACCGCTATTGAGATCGACGCCCGACTCGCTGCGCTGCTGCCGCGCACTGTTGCTGAGCTGGCCCCGGGATCCGACCTGACCGTTCTCACCGCCGACGCCCTCCGAGTCGAGGTGCCCGGAGTGCCCCGCCGACTGGTGGCAAACCTTCCGTACAACGTGTCGGTTCCGGTGCTGCTGCACCTCCTGTTGACAGTGCCCTCGCTCGAGACCGCGCTGGTCATGGTGCAGGCCGAAGTCGGGCAACGGCTTGCTGCCGCTCCGGGGTCAAAGGTCTACGGCTCGCCGAGCGCGAAAGCCGCCTGGTACGGAACGTGGTCGTCGGCAGGTTCGGTGAGTCGGCAGGTGTTCTGGCCGGTGCCGAACGTCGACTCCATCCTGATCTCGTACGAACGCGGCGACCTGCCCGGAACCGAGGAGGAGCGCATCCGCACCTTCGCGATCATTGACGGAGCCTTCGGGCAGCGCCGCAAAATGCTGCGCCAGGCGCTCGCCGAACAGTTCGGCGGTTCGGCCGGCGCCACGGCACGTCTGGAGGCCGCCGGAATCGACCCCACCCTGCGCGGGGAGCAGCTCGGGGTCGCGGATTTTCTGGCCATCGCCCGTAGCTAGGGTGGAGGGATGATTCGCCGGGAGGAACCGCGCACCGTGCACGTGCGGGCTCCGGGCAAGATCAACGTCTTCCTCTCCGTCGGCGCTCTGCAAGGCGACGGCTACCACGACGTCGCGATTGCGTACCAGGCGGTATCGCTCTACGAAGACGTGCGGGTGAGCGAGTCCTCAGACTTCACGATCTCCGTCTCGGGGTCGGTCGAACTCGGCCGCGTGCCGCTCGACGACACGAACATCGCGATCAAGGCGGCCCGACTTCTGGCCGAGCACACCGGGTACCAGGGCGGCGCGCACATCGAGATCGACAAGCACGTTCCCGTCACCGGCGGGATGGGCGGCGGATCAGCGGATGCCGCAGCGACCCTCCTTGCCTGCGACGCGCTGTGGGGCACCGACCTGCCCCGCGACGAGATGCTCGACCTCGCCCGGCAACTCGGAGCCGACGTGCCGTTCGCCT
>JBDTNW010000291.1:0-3112 GCA_039933575.1 Pseudolysinimonas sp.
ACGGGCGGACAGGGCGTTGACGACCGAGGCACCGACGCCGTGCAGACCGCCCGAGGCGGCGTACGACCCCGAGCCGAACTTGCCGCCAGCATGCAACTTCGTGAACACCACCTCGACTCCGGTGAGTCCGGTCTTGGGTTCGATGTCAACGGGGATGCCGCGGGCACGGTCACGCACCTCGACGCTCGCGTCGGGGCGCAACACGATCTCGATCTCGGTGCCGTGACCGGCGAGGGCCTCATCCACGGAGTTGTCGATGATCTCCCAGAGGCAGTGCATCAATCCGCGGGAGTCGGTGGACCCGATGTACATCCCTGGGCGCTTGCGGACGGCCTCAAGCCCCTCGAGCACCGAGAGGTGGCGGGCGGAATAGTCGTCGCTCGCCACGGGTTGTGCTCCTTCGACAACGGATGGCCGGAAGCTGGCCGTCGATCAGACTAACCCCGCCTGCCGACGCCGCAGCCGCGACATTCCGCCCAACCCAGGACCGTCACACTCTGACCAGAAAAACCGTGCGCCGTGAGCGAAATGCAACGCGCGTGACACATCTTCGACACGGGCGCGTGCTTGGATGGAGACACGGAACGCTGATCGCAAACCGAGGAGGAGCCCATGTCGCAGTTCGCACCCGAGAACTCAGTTGACGAGTTGGATGTCGATGGACGCAGCCTTGACGCTCACACCCTCACCGGCCTCGACCGCTGTGACTACTGCGGTGCACAGGCTTACGTGCGCGCGACCCTCGCCACCGGCGAGCTGCTGTTCTGCGCTCACCACGCTTCGGAGTTCAAGTCGAAGATCCAGCCGATCGCGCTGGAGTGGCACGACGAGTCGAGCAAGTTGTTCGAGCCGGTCGGCGAATAGTCCGTACGTCTTTCACGAAAGCCCCTGGCGCAAGCCGGGGGCTTTCGTCGTCCCGTGCTTGGATGGGGCGTGCTCAGGCGTCGTGCGGTCATCGACCTCGCTGCTTTCGCATCCAACCTTTCGGGGACTTCCCTTCTTGATGCACGTGCTGACGCGTTTGGCCACGGGCTGGCGTTGATCGCCCCGGTCGCCCTCGACGCAGGAGTGAGCAGCATCGTGGTCAGCGACGAACGGGATGCCGCGGTCGCCATCGCGAGCGGCTTCAGTTCAGGGATGGTGACCATCGATCGCGAGGGTGTGGGTGCGGATTCGCGTGCCTACGGTCTCGATGGGGTCGGCATCCCGGTGATGTCGGTGATCGGGGAAGTCGTCGCGGTGAAGTCGGTTCCGGCGGGCTCGGGCGTCTCGTACGGGTACACCTACCGCACGTCGTCGGCGACGCGGCTCGCCCTCGTCGCGCTGGGGTACGCCGACGGGGTGCCGCGGCTGGCATCCAATCGGGCGCAGGTGCTGGTCGGCGGCGGGATGCATCCGCTAGTGGGCCGGGTCGCGATGGATCAGTTCGTCGTCGACTGTGGTGACGACCTCCCCGAGCTCGGATCCGATGCGGTGCTGTTCGGCGACCCGTCTCGCGGTGAACCGTCGGCCCTCGACTGGGCGGAATGGACCGAACGTGAGCCCCTCGCCCTGACTGCTGGCATCGCCTCGCGCGTGCATCGGGAGGCGCGATGAGCGACGCAACAGGAACCCGGGTCGAACTCGATCTCGACGCCTTTCGCCACAACGTGCGACACCTGTCGTCGCTCGCGGCGCCTGCCCGCACCATGCTTGCCGTGAAGGCCGACGCCTACGGTCACGGGATGCTGCCGTTCGCCAAGGCGGCCCTCGAGTCGGGCGCCGATTCACTCGCCGTGCTCGATGTTCCCGCCGCCCTCGCGTTGCGGTCTGCGGGGATCACGGCCCAACTCTTCGCCTGGCTGCACGGACAGGACACTGACTTTCGCGCGGCGGTCGAGGCCGACGTCGACCTCGGTGTCTCGTCGCTGCACGAACTGCGTCGAATCGCGGACGCCGGTGCGGATCGCCCGGCCGCCGTGCACCTGAAGATCGATACCGGGCTTCACCGAAATGGCGCAAGCCCAGAAGACTGGCCCGTCTTGGTCGGCGAGGCGGTCAGTTACGCGGACCGCGGACGGGTGAGGATCGCCGGACTTTGGTCGCACCTCGCTGACGCCTCCCCCGCCGACGACGCCGTCGCACTCGGCGAATTCCGGGCGGCGATCGCGGTTGCTGCCGGACTCGGCGTTCCGATGGAGGGCGATAAGCGACCGCTGCTGCACCTCGCCGCGAGTTCGGCGGGCATCAGAGAACCCGAGGCCCGGTTCGACCTCGTGCGGTTCGGCATCGCCGCGTACGGCGTCTCCCCCTTCGACGACATCGACGGCCCCGGACTCGGGCTGCGTGGAACCATGCGCCTGATCGCCACCGTGGTCGACATTCACGGCTCCACCGCGACACTCGACGTCGGCGCGGCCGACGGAGTTCCGCCATCGGTGCTGGGTGCATCCGGGTCGGGCGCCGAAGTGCTCCTCGCCGGGGAACGTGCGGCCGTCACCGCGGTTCGGATCGACACCCTTGACGTCGCAATACCGGACGGTGTCGTCGCCGAAGTGGGTACCCAGGTGGTGGTGTTCGGTGCCGGCGACGACGGTGAGCCGACAGCGGAGGACTGGGCAACCTGGGCGGGCACGATCGGCGATGAGATCCTCGCCCGATCCTCACACCGCATCCCGCGCGTGCTGGTCGGCGAATAGGCCCTACTTCACGCGGCGGATGATCCCCAGCGGGGTCGACTCGTGACCCTGGCCGATCGGGTTGTCCTTCAGGATGCGCGCGACCAGTGCCTCGTCAGCCTTCGTCAGCGTCGAGCCCAGCACGTTGCCGCCGATGTCGTTGATGTCGACCAGCAGAACATTGACCTTTTTACCGTGGCCGACTAGAACATCCCGAACGTGTTCTGAGGTCTGGCGCGGCTTCGCGGCGGTCAGGACGACCATCTCGTCATACGGCGGAATCGTCGGGTAGCCCGGGCCGTCGATGCCCCGAGCCTTCGTGCCTGCGATTCGGTAGAAGTCACCGGTGCGACCGAAGCGCTTGGTTACGACCGAGACCGCGGCGGCGAACAGGATGCGGGGAGTGCCGACCTCGCGGATCGCCCACTCCATCGTTTCGGGGATGCCGAGGCCGA
>JBDTNW010000292.1:0-3112 GCA_039933575.1 Pseudolysinimonas sp.
ACCCCTCACCATGCCCCCTTCGTCGTTCGTGGTCAGGCTAGACCTCGAGCGATGGATGGGAGGGTTCGGCACGCCGCCCTCTGCTAGCCCGCCCGCCGCTGGCCCGCCCTAAGCTGCTGACGTGGCTAGGATCGGACGCCGCCCGGCAAAGTCGGGAGCAGCGCAATCGAACTCCGGGCAGCCGAACTCCGGGCAGCCGGGCACCGGGTCGTCGAGCCCCTCGCAGGCAGCCACCTCGCGCGCCGGGTCACGTGATCGGCACGGCCGCGGCATCCGGTCCTCCGTCACCGGCCCCAATCTGGCGCGACTGCGCACTCGGATGGACTTCTTCGACACCTGCATCGCATCCGCCGTTGAGTACCTCCAAGAGTTGTGGCCGGATGAGATGGCCCAGGTGCGCTTCGAGGTCGCCGGAGCGCCCAACGGCGAACCGGGCAAGGCGGGTGTGGACCGCTGGCGCGTCGACGCGACGCGACGGATCGTGGTGCTCTACCGCATCCCGATCGAACGTCTCGCCCACCTGCACAAGGAAGATGAGTGGCACCGTCGGTCGCTGACCGAGAGCTGCGTGTTCCGCGCCGTGGCCGAGTTACTCGGCAAAGACCCGTGGGAGATCGCGCCGGAGCGCTACCGGCACTTCTAGTCGGGGCGGACTAGTCAGTGCGGACTAGCCGGCATGGATGACGATCGGGCCCGAGACTGGTCGCGGCGAACTGACGACGAACGCGGCGAGCTGACCCGGAGCCGCAGACGTCACCGCGACCCCGAGTCCCGTGCCGCCGGTGAGCAGATAGCTGCTGCCGGGCGGGACGACGACCGAGACCGTGCCGCCCGCAGGCACCAGAAGTTGGATCGGTACCGACCCCCCGGCTCGAGACGTGAGCTCGGCTTGAACATCATCCGATCCGGGATTCACGATCGAGATCACCGGTTCGGGAGCATTCGGAACCGTGATGAGGGTGGTGTCGCCGAGCGCCGGCGTGGAGCTGAACCAGGCGAAGTCGCTCGGGGGTACAACGGTCGAGGAGGAGTCGACAGTGTCGGAGTTGCTTGCGGAGTCTTCGGCGGTCGTTGCCCGAACCCCAGCAACCACCGGCTGATCGGAGTCGATGAAAACGGTGTACCGGCCGTCGCCGAATCGAAGTTCCTCAGATCCGTTGCCTGAAGTGTCGCCACCCGAACCATCAACGGTCTCGGCCTCGGCCTCGGAGTCCAGCGGCAACTCGACGACGGTGCCCGCCGGAACGGAGATGTTGAACGAGGCGCCCAGGACGCCCGCCGTTTCGGGGACCACCCGAACCGTGACGGTCGCGTCGACTCCCCCGGGCGTTGCGATCCGCACTGCCGCGATGACGTCCTGCCAATCGGCGAGCGCCGACGCGCGCGCGGTGCCCACGGCATCGAGGATCCGAACCCCCGGAACGACAACCGCCATCGACGGGTCCGCCGAGCCGCCAATCGTCTCAACCCCAACCGCGTCCAGTCCGCGCACGATGGACTGCTGCAGGTCGGCAACCACTCGACCGCCTCGCGCAGTGACGTGAACAACGGGCGATACCAGCCCCGGGGCGAATCCGGCGAGGGAAAGAGTCACCTGGGTTCCGGCGGCGACCTGGATGCCAGCCATTCCGGGAGCTGTGACGGCGCCGTGCTCGCCCCAGATTTCAAGACTCACCTGAGAGTCGACGTCGGTCGGGTTCGCCACCATCAAAAGTGTCGTACGGCCCACCGCGAGGGCACCGCCGACCAGCCAGATCGATCCGCTCGGCTCAGCACAGACGGCCGAAGTCAGCCCGTGGAAGTCGGGGGCGTCGACATCCTGACTCTGCGCCCCGGCCAGAAGCGCGCCCTCGGACGGCGGCACCCGCAGCACCTGCGGGGCGGCCGAGGTGCCACCCGAACCCGCGTCGCTGTTGGGGAGGGGGGCGGCCCCGAGCTGGCCTTCGACGGCGGCGGAAATCACCGTCGGGGCACCGATCGCGAAGGCCGAGTCGGCTTGGCCCCCGGTCTCGTCGCCGAGCCGCACCGCAGCTCCTGGGCAGACGCGCACTTGGTCTGCGGCGGCCGGCTGGATGGTGGCCGCCCGCGGTTCGGCCGAGAAGGTCGGCAGCGGGATCAGTCCGACCG
Organism: Pseudolysinimonas sp.; assembly: GCA_039933575.1. Classification (GTDB taxonomy): domain Bacteria; phylum Actinomycetota; class Actinomycetes; order Actinomycetales; family Microbacteriaceae; genus Pseudolysinimonas_A. The sequence continues at coordinate 2,128 of JBDTNW010000292.1, forward strand.
CCGCGACCACGACCAGCGCCACACCGGAGGCGATTGCGCCCGTGACGATGCGTGCGCCGATGACGAGACCGCGGCGGGTGCGGGGCGTCGTCGAAGTCGGCTCAGTCACGATCGTCTCCGAACTCGTCAGTCTCGAAGGAGTCGGAGCCGAAGGCATCCTCAGCGTCGTCGTCGGCCTGCGCTCCGTCGGCGACTCGGCGCCGCCGACGGTCGGTGGGAAGCGCAAGGAGCAGCGTGAAGACAAACACCGCGGCTTGACCGGCCAAGATGCCGACAGCGAGGCTCGAGGGTCCGCTGGAAGCGACAGCAGGCTGGTGTGCGGAGTAACGCCACAGCGATCCACGCTCGGTTTCGCCGACCGGTTCGAGGGCAGCTTGAGCGTCAAGAGCCTCGGAAACGCGGTCGCGGATGGCGGCGGTCGCGGCATCAGTTCCGACCTGCGGTGCGAGCACCACGAACTCGAGCCCGAACTGGTCGAGCAACGGTGCGGGGTGGTAGCCGCCGCGCGACGCCAGATTGCCGGCAAGTTCGGCGATCGCCGACTGTTCAGCACTTGCTGCCGGCCGAGTGAGCGCGAGTGTTGAGAAGTCGTCGAGACGGTCGCCTGAGCCCCGTTCGACCGAGGCGGCAAGCGACCCGTCCGCCTGGGCTCGGAGCACGAGGGTTCCCAACCCAGGGTCGGCGACGGCTTCAGCCGCGACAATCGCCGGAAGAGTTCGCCCGTCGCCCGCGATGACCTGCCCCCCGCCGGTGACAATGCCGGAAACCACGGGTGCGATCACGACGGCGGCTCCGGCTAGCACGACCAGTCCGACGACTGCGGCTGCGCGGCCCAGTGCGTTCATCCCCACCACTGCAGCGCCCAGGAGCCCCGCCCAGTAGAGGCTCAGACCGCCACCCGGCCAGATCGCCACCGCGGTCGCGCCCGACGTCGCCGGTTCGAAATGCACGGCAATCACCGCCGTTGCAAGTCCACCCAGACCGA
>JBDTNW010000293.1:0-3102 GCA_039933575.1 Pseudolysinimonas sp.
CGCTCGACGTGCGACTCGACGGTCTTCACATCGTCATCGACTGCGCGAATGGCGCGGCCGCGGGCATTTCGCCACGGGTCTTTGCGGATGCCGGAGCCACGGTCACCGTGATCGGCAACGACCCCGACGGGGTGAATATCAACGACGGCGTTGGATCGACCTACCTGGGCCCGCTCCGGGCGAAAGTGCTCGAACTCGGCGCCGACCTCGGAATCGCGCACGACGGCGACGCTGATCGGTGCCTGGCGATCGATGCGAACGGCGAGATCATCGACGGCGACCGCATCATGGCGATCCTCGCAATCTCTATGCGGGAGCGCGGTCTTCTTGCGGCTGACACGCTCGTTGCCACCGTGATGAGCAACCTGGGGTTGCGCCTCGCGATGGCGGAGCACGGCATCACGATGCTCGAGACTGCGGTCGGCGACCGATACGTGCTCGAGGCGCTCGCGGAACTCGACCTGTCGCTCGGCGGAGAGCAGTCGGGGCACATTGTATTTCGCCGCTTCTCGACCACCGGCGACGGGGTACTCACCGGGTTGCAACTGGCAGCCGAGGTGGCTCGTACCGGCAAGCCGCTCGCGGAGCTCGCCGCAGCGATGACCGTCTACCCGCAGGTGCTCGTCAATGTTGCCAACGTCGACCTGACGAGACTTAACTCTGACCCCGAAATCGCAGCGGCGGTCGCTGCGGTCGACGCGCGGTTAGGGGCGACCGGTCGGGTCTTGCTGCGTCCGTCGGGCACGGAACCGCTCGTGCGGGTCATGGTGGAGGCAGCCGACGGAGCTGCCGCAGAGTCGATCGCCGCGGAACTCGCAGGGGTCGTCCTGGAGCGGCTGGCGCTTTAGACTCGCGGCCATGCGACTTCGACTCGGCTTGTTTGCCCTCGTCGCCCTCGTTGCGTTCCTCGTGACGTTTGGGGTGTCGTCGTTCGTCGTCGATCCCGAGAGTCTGGGCCTTCGGATCGGGCTGTACGTTGTAGCGCTGTTGGCCCTGATCGCGACAATCCTGTTCGGAGTTTTCACCCTCGTGCTGCCGATCTTTGGCCGCACCGGCGTTTCATCCGCTGTGCTCGCGTCAGCCGTGACGGCCGGACGTACAGCGTTCGCACGAGTCCGTCAGGCGCGCCCGACAGGAGCGCGTCTCAACAACGGGCGGGCCTACGCGGTGACTCTCGTCGTCGCGGCCACCGATCTGCCCGCTTACACCGTGATCGACACCGTTCGAGTCTCACGATTTGACGGGCTCCTCGTCGGTCGTGGCGAAGTCATCACGGTCGTGCGACTGGCCGCTGATCGACCCCAGGTAGTCGCGATCGAGGGACCGAACTCGACGCCGCAGGATGCCGCGGTCCCTGACGACGCGCCGATGTGGCCGGGCCAATGAAACGCCTCGAGTGCTGATCCCCCACGAGGTGACGCCATGATGAAGCGCGTTCTGTCGCACGTCGCATTCCAGCTGATCATCGGAGCCGGGATCGGTGGGGTCCTCGGCGAGCTGGTGACCGGGGACTGGATCTACACGATCGTGTGGTCGACAGCGATCCCGCTCTTCATCCTCACCGGTACGTTTGCCAGCAGCACATCCCGTACCCCTACCTCGCCGACCGGCATCGGGCGCGTCCCCGGGATCGTTGCCTCGGCGGCCTCGATGCCGGTCGCCCGCGTCGCCGTGCTCAATCCCGAGCCCACTGCGGTTCCGGTCGTCGCGACGACCATGGATGAGCAGGCGCCGGAGCAGGCGGAGGAGCCCGTGGTGGCGACGGTCGTTTCAGGAGAGTCCGCAGACGCGAAGCCGGTCCGGCCCACCGTCCCCTGGTGGAGTCGCGCGCTCGCGATCGCGGTCATCCTGGTCGGGGTCGCAGTCACGCTCATTCCGTCCTACCGAATGATCGGCTGGACCGCCAGCAACATCGCGCAGGGCCGATTCTGGGATGGCAACGATATGCGCACCGGCCTCCACCAGCAGGAAGTGGTGGATGACCTGGCTCACGCGGCCGGGACCTACCAGTTTGTGAACATCTACTTTTACGACAGCTACGTCATCGCCGAAGCGCCGACGTCGGCCACGTCGATCACGACCGACCGCTACGTCTGGCGGTATGGCCGCATCGACAGCCGCGAACCCGAGAGCGCTTCGATCGACGACGCATTCGATGCATCCCAGATCGACTTCTCAATCGTCGGACGGCTCGTCGAGCGGTCCAAGCAGGATGCCGGGTGGGACTCCTTCGAATCGTTCTACCCCTCGGTTCGGAAGTCGAGCGATGGGGTTGTCGAGATCGACGTGAACCTGAGTTCGGCATATTTCAACGCGACGTACAGTTACACCACCTCAGGAGAGTTGATCGACCGCTCCGGGACGGGATTGGACTAATGCCGCTTCAGGGCGACTACGCGCCGAGCACCAGTGAGTGGGCTCGCACGCAAGCAGAGCGGTACGAGGCGTCGGGTGGCCAGGAAGATTCCGAGCTGCGCGGCAAACTGATCATCGTGCTGACGACACTCGGCGCGAAGTCGGGCAGTCTTCGCAAGACGGCGCTGATGCGGGTCGAGAACGACGGCGTCTACGCGGTGGTCGCATCGCGGGGCGGCGCGCCCGAAAGCCCGAAGTGGTACTACAACCTCGTCGCGAACCCGCGGGTAGAACTCCAGGACGGGCCGGCGAAGCACGACTACATCGCCCGCGAGGTCACTGGGGCCGAGAAGGAGCCGTGGTGGGCGCGTGCGGTTGAAGCCTGGCCCGACTACGCGAACTACCAGATGAAGACAGATCGGCAGATCCCGGTCTTCGTGCTGGAACGCGCGCTGGAGCACTAGAGCGGAGGCCATTTCCGGCCTCCGCCGCGACGCCAGCGCCGCGGGCCGTCTCGGCCCGCGGACTAGACCTTCCGCAGCAGCACCGTAGCGACCGAGTGGTTCGGTCCCTTGCGCAGCACGAGTGAAGCTCGTGCGCGAGTCGGCAGGATGTTGTGTTCGAGGTTTGGCCCGTTGATCTCGCGCCAAATCTCCCGCGCGCGCAGCTCCGCTTCCGCTTCGGTGAGCGATGCGTAGCGGTGAAAGTACGACGTCGGGTCGGCGAAGGCGCCGCGTTGGAGATGCA
>JBDTNW010000294.1:0-3092 GCA_039933575.1 Pseudolysinimonas sp.
TTCGAGAACGTGCGGCGCCCGCATCCACTGCAAGGTGACGGAACGCTGCTCGACGGCATCAGCGCCGAGCGGGCCAGGATGGCGGAACTGCGTTCGCAGGCCGACATCGTGATCGACACCAGCGAACTCAATATCCACCAGTTGGCGACCGTTGTCCAAGAGCAGTTTGCGGAAGAGGACGAACCGACAACGCGGGTGACCGTGCTGAGTTTTGGCTACAAGTACGGCCTCCCGTCGGATGCTGATCACGTCGCCGACTGTCGTTTTCTGCCGAATCCGTTCTGGATCCCCGAACTCAAGGAACTCAGTGGACTCGACGCTCCCGTGGCCGATTACGTTCTCGGGCTCCCGGGAGCTGGGGAATTCATCGACGGCTACGTTGCAGCACTCCGCCCGGTCTTCGACGGCTACGGTCGCGAGAACAAGCGGCACGCTACGATCGCTCTGGGGTGCACCGGCGGGAAGCACCGTTCCGTGGCCATCGCCGAGGAACTTGGCCGCCGGCTCAGCGCACTTCCTGGAATCGCGGTCAGCGTGAAGCACCGCGACCTCGGTCGCGAATGACCAGAAAATTCCCCAATCGGTCGCAAGCGTCCGACGAGATTCAGAAGCGAAGGACGGCCGCGTGGCACTGAGCGCCGATGTCAAGGAAGAGCTCGCCGGAGTCGCGGTTGGCAAGACAGCCGAGCGCGCCGCCGAACTCGCTGCCATCCTGAGGTTTTCCAGTGGCCTCCACACGATCGGTGGTCGGGTCGCCGTCGAGGCCGAGCTGGAGTCGCCGAAGATCGCGCGTCGGGTGCGCAAAGATCTTGCCGAGTTGTACGGGGTGCGCAGTGAAGTGACCGTGATCTCGGGCAGCAATTTGAGGCGCACCAGTACCTACCTGGTGCGCGTGATTGAGGGAGCCGAGACCCTCGCTCGACAAACCGGATTGATCGATTCCCGTAACCGTGCCGTGCGTGGCTTGCCGAACCGACTGACCACGGGATCACGGGACGAACTCGCGGCGATCTGGCGCGGAGCGTTTCTTGCCACCGGCACTCTCACCGACCCGGGTCGGTCGGCGGCTATTGAAGTTGTCTGCCCCGGAAACGAAGCCGCGATGGCGCTCGTCGGTGCGGCCGGGCGGCTCAAGATTCCCGCAAAGGCTCGTGAGGTTCGCGGGTCCTTCCGCGTTGTCGTGCGTGACGGCGAGGCGATCAGCACGATGCTCGAGCTGATGGGCGCGACGCAGAGTGTGTCGGTCTGGGAGGAGATGCGTCAGCGGCGCGAAGTGCGGGCAACCGCCAACCGGCTGGTCAACTTTGACGACGCCAACCTTCGCCGCAGCGCGCAAGCAGCCGTTGCGGCCTGCGCCCGGGTCGAACGAGCCCTCGAGATCCTCGGCGACGACGTGCCGGAACACCTGCGCTACGCGGGTGACTTGCGGCTGGGGCATCGCGACGCGAGCCTGGACGAACTCGGTCACCACGCCGATCCGCCGATGACCAAGGATGCCGTGGCCGGCCGAATCCGCCGTTTGCTCGCGATGGCAGACAAGTTGGCATCCGATCGCGGCATTCCAGGTACTGACGCGGGCCTGCCAGACCTGGAGTAGCGCTCGTAGACTGGCCACATGGCTGACTACACGCTCCCCGATCTCCCGTACGACTACGCGGCTCTTGAGCCGCACATCAGCGCCAGGATCATGGAGCTGCATCACGACAAGCACCATGCCGCCTACGTCGCCGGGGCGAACACCGCCCTTCAGAAGCTCGGCGAGGCCCGCGAGTCCGGCGACTACGCGAATGTCCCCAAGCTCGAAAAGGACCTGGCCTTCCACCTGGGTGGCCACATCAACCACTCGATCTTCTGGAAGAACCTCTCACCGGATGGCGGCGACAAGCCGGTCGGGGAGTTGGGCGCGGCCGTTGACGAGTTCTTCGGATCGTTCGACAACTTCGTGGGCCATTTCAGCGCCGCAGCAAACAGCCTTCAGGGCTCCGGCTGGGCCGTGCTCGCCTGGGAGCCGGTTGGCGGTCGTTTGGTCATCACCCAGATGTACGACCAGCAGAACAACATCCCGCTCGGGATCACCCCGATTCTGCAGCTCGACATGTGGGAGCACGCCTTCTATCTCGACTATGTGAACGTCAAGGCCGACTACGTGAAGGCCTTTTGGAACATCGCGAACTGGGCGGATGCCGGTGCTCGGTTCGAAGCCGCGCGCTCAGGCGCCGCGAGCCTCCTGCTACTGTCGTAACAGAGACTGCGCCGTCAAAAGCGCTGGGCGGTCGTGAGTCATTCCGACCGCCCTTTCCACGCCATCACCACATATTTCCTCACCCCTGCAAGGAGCATTCAGTGTCGGTCAAGATCGGGATCAACGGCTTCGGACGGATCGGGCGGAACTTCCTCCGCGCCGCTCTCGCGAAGGGAAGTGACCTCGAAATCGTCGCGGTCAACGACCTCACCGACAACAAGACTCTCGCGCACCTGCTCAAGTACGACTCGGTTAACGGGCGTCTCGACGCGACCGTTGAATTCGACGACGGCAACATCATCGTCAACGGCAAAGCGATCAAGGTCTTCGAAGAGCGCGACCCTGCAAACCTGCCCTGGGGCGATCTGGGCGTCGACATCGTGATCGAGTCGACGGGGCGCTTCACCAAGTCCGAAGACGCTCACAAGCACATCACGGCAGGCGCGAAAAAGGTCATCGTCTCGGCCCCGGCGACCGGCGATGACGTCGCGACGCTCGTGCTCGGCGTCAACGAAGGTACTTACGACCCGGCCAAGCACTCGATCATCTCGAACGCCTCATGCACGACGAACTGCCTCGCGCCGCTCGCGAAGGTGTTCATGGACGAATTCGGCATCGAGCGCGGTCTCATGACGACGGTCCACGCCTACACCGCAGATCAGAACCTTCAGGATGGCCCGCACAACGACCTGCGTCGTGCCCGCGCGGCCGCGGCCAACATCATCCCGACCTCGACCGGTGCCGCAAAGGCTCTCGGACTCGTCATCCCGGAGCTGATCGGCAAGCTCGACGGCTACGCGCTGCGCGTCCCGGTCATCTCTGGTTCGATCACCGACCTCACGGTGACGGC
>JBDTNW010000295.1:0-3079 GCA_039933575.1 Pseudolysinimonas sp.
AAACTGAACCCATGAGCAACGGATTGCGATGGGGCGTCCTCGGCGCCGGCGGTATCGCCCGCCTTCAGGTTTCCGACATGCAGAGGCACGGTTTCACGGTCACCGCGGTCGGATCTCGAGGCCTCGACAAGGCACAAGCGTTCGCTGACGAGTTCGGCATCCCGAAGGTGTACGTCAGCTACGAAGATCTCGTTGCCGACCCGGATGTGGATGCGATCTACGTCGCGACGCTTCATCCGCACCATGCGGCGACCGCCCGCCTTGCCCTCGAAGCTGGCAAGCACGTGCTCGTCGAGAAGCCGTTCACGATCGACGCCGCGGAGGCGCGTTCGGTGGTCGAGCTCGCCGAGTCGAAGAACCTGGTCGTGCTCGAGGCGATGTGGACGCGCTGGCTGCCGCACATGGTGCGCATCCGCGAGCTCGTGGCATCCGGAGTGCTCGGCGACATCCGCTCGATGATGGTCGACCACGACCAGAAGATCGACCACATCGCGCGCCTCACCGAGATCGACCTGGGCGGCGGCGCGTTGCTCGACCTCGGCATCTACCCGGTCTCGTTCGCCTGGGATGTGCTCGGGGCGCCCACCTCGATCGTCGCTCACTCCACCCCGTGGAAGACCGGAGTCGACGGCCAGACCTCGATGATTCTCGGCTACGCGTCGGGTGCCCACGCTGTGCTGCAGACCCAGCTGGATGCCACCGGCCCCAACCGCGCGGCCGTCACCGGAACCGAAGGCCGCATCGAGATCGACGGCGTTTGGTACAACCAGACGACCTTCACTCGCTACGACGCGTCGGGTGCCGTCGTCGAGCGGTTCACCGAACGGGCCGAGGGACGCGGCATGAACTTTCAGGCGGCCGAACTCGAGCGGATCGTCGCCTCCGGCAAGATCGCCGGCGACATCCTGCCGCCGTCGGAGACGGTCGCAATCATGGAAATGATGGATTCGGTGAGGAAGATCATCGGGTTGAAGTACCCCTGGGAATGAGTGGGGTCCGATAGGGCATCCCAGTTGATAGACATACCTTCCGAAATTGCGTAAATTGGCAGGTATAGGTGTCAACTGGAAGGATGACTGTGGTTCTACGGGCATCGCCACGTCGGGAACGGCTCCAACGCGAACTCGGGGAAAACATCGAACGATGGCGTCGCGTCAACGGACTCAGCGCCACCGAACTCGCCGACCGCGCCGCGGTAACACGCGAAACACTCCGCGCCGTTGAGGCGGGAACCGGCGCACCCCGGCTCGACTCGGTCCTCGCAATACTCATCGCACTCGGGATCGCTGAACCGGTCGTCGACGCCACCAACCCCTACAACAGCGAAACTGCCCGCGTCCGAATCGACGACATCCTGCGGCAAGCCGGCGAACCGTGAGTGAGCAAGTCGAGGTCTGGCTCGATGAGGTAGGCCGCGCCGCGCATCGAGTCGGCGTTCTGCGTCCGTCGTTCCAAGGCGGACGCACCCTCGCGAGCGTCTCGTTCCAATACGACACCGCGTACCTCGGCCGCCCTGACAGTTACGCCATCTCGCCCGACCTGCCCCTCCGTCCGACCTGGCAGTTCGCTGCCGAGAACCAGATGCTGTTCGGTGCCTTTGACGACGCCTCGCCCGACGAGTGGGGCAAGAAGATCATCGACGCGAACCATGCGCGGTCGCGCGTTGGCGACCCGACCCTCGCGCCGCGACTTGGCGAGTTCGACTACCTCGTCGGAATATCTGATGCCACCCGCATCGGCGCCCTCCGGCTCCGTGACCCGAACACCGACCGGTGGCTGTCCGACGACCACGGCGTCGACAACGGCCACGACCTGGATCGCGTGGTCGCCGCCGCGCGACGGTACGAAGCCAACGAAGCCACCGACGAAGACATGGACTACCTCGGCGACATCGCCACCTCGCCCGGCGGCGCCCGGCCTAAAGCGAACGTCCTCACCGCTGCAGGTCGGCTCGGGATCGCGAAACTGCCGCACTCTAAAGACGGCGGGATCGACGTCGAACGGTGGGAAGCGCTCGCCCTCGAACTCGCGGAGCGCTGCGGCATCCGCACCACCTCGCGGGCCCTCTACCCGACCGGCGACGACAAGTCGGTCCTTGTCGTCGAGCGTTTCGACCGCACCCCCGACCGTCAACGCATCCCCTACCTGTCGGCGCGAACGGCACTCGGGATCGGCGCGAACGACGACCGGCGCGTCACCTACGAAGAATTCACTGACACCATCGCCGACCTCTGCCGGCACCCGCGCGTCGAACTGCGCGAAATGTTCGCGCGGATCGCACTGACCCTGTTCGTCAACAACGTCGACGACCACTGGCGCAACCACGGCTTCCTTCGGCGTCACGACGGATGGACGCTGTCCCCGGTCTTCGACGTCAACCCGAGCCGGTTTTCGAGCGTCCGATCCCGCGCCATCAACGCCGACGACGATCCGCGACATCGTGACATCGGCCACCTCATCGCGAGCGCGAGCGCGTTCCGACTCCGGCCGGCCGAAGCGGCAGCGCTCATCCAACAGGTCGCCGACCAGGTCGACCGCTGGCCCGAGATCGCCAGAGAACTCGCGATACCCGCCGAACAGCAACGGGTGATGGAAGTCGCGTTCGACGCATCCGCGCGTCAGCGCGCACGCGAACTCGTCGCTCCCATACTGGCGAGCGCACCGCAGCCTCCGCCGCGCTCGGGAAAGGGTGCCGCGCTCGATCGGCTCGGGGAGCTGCTGGGGGCACACTACGAACTCGGTCGGGGCAGCAACATCCCGAACCAGCTCTTCATCGACGCCGCGCGCCGGGCAGGTGTCTCGATCGACGGCACCATGCCGGAGCGGGCAGAACGGGTCGTAGCGGCGGCGGGACTGCCCTGGGATGCCGCCTTCGACTCACGCGACACGCCCTCCGGGGGAGGAAGTACCGTCACCCTCGCCGGTCTGGAACGGCTCATCGAAGCACTCGCCGCCATGACATCCGAAAGTTAGAAAGGCCCCGGGCTCTGTATTCCAGAGTGGACCGGGGCCTTCTGCTGTTGCTGTGCGCGAGGGGGGACTTGAACCCCCACACCCTTGCGAGTACTGGCACCTGAAG
>JBDTNW010000296.1:0-3075 GCA_039933575.1 Pseudolysinimonas sp.
GACCAGGCGCAGCGGCTCGTCGAGGTGCGGCGGGGCGAGCAGAAAGAACAGGATCTGCGCCGTGATCAACGACGACAGCTTGTGTGTGCGGATCCGGAGGGTGGCGGCGAAGAGCAGGTTGATCAGCGTCGTAGAGACGAACAGCACCGCAAACGACACGACCATCTCGAGTGGAGTGCCAGCGCCGACCAGGCCGAGCGCCGAGAACAGCACCGCGAGCAGCTGCAACACCGCCAACGTGTAGACGACCTGCCGGTACATCGTGGCCTTGCCGAGCAGGGTGTCGAGCCGTGCGATCATTCGAACATCTCCCCGAGGAAGTTGTCGGACGCCTCAATGCGCCCGTCATGGAACATTCTGGCGAAAGCCGCGCCATGCCGCGCAACTAGTTCAGGCTCGGGCTCAAAGAACAGAGCCGTCGCGAGACCGTCGGCCACCAGAGCCGACGGCGCGATCACCCAGGTCGCGAGCACGGTTGCGACGGGGATGCCGGTCAGAGCATCGAGGACATGGTGGAGCCCGGGTCCCCAGGCGCGACGGGTCACCGCGCTGGCGCAGAACGCGCCGTCGACGAGTTCGGCGATCCCGACGGCTTTACTCGGGTCGAGCGGGTTCTCGAGTGCAATTCGCATCGGCACTCCTCGAGTGCGCAGATCGCCACTGGCGTCAACGATGTGCTCGGCCACGCCACCCTCGAGTAACAGGTCGCTGACCAGATCGACGAGGTAGCCCTTACCCGCCGCCCCGACGTCGAGCACGACCGGACGCACCGTGTCGAGGAAGGTGCCATCCCAGGCGATCGCGTCATCCCAGGAGGGAATGGCAGGGATGTCGTCGGCGGGCCGGAGGCGGTACGACGCGTCGTAGCCGAGCGCTTCGAGCGTGCGGCCGATGAGGGGCGAGACCCGGCCCTCGGTCGCGAGGTAGAGCTCGCGGTACCAGGCAAGAAGGGGACCAGCATCGTCGGGGAGTCGGTGGTGGCCGGGCTCGCGGGCGATCCGAGCTACCAGCGAGTCATCACGGAATCGCGACCAATCCGCATCGAAACGCGCGATCCGCAGCTCGACCGCTTGCCGCATCCCGTCGTCGAGAGGAACCGCGGTATCGATCCGCCAGGCCGTACCAATCGCCTCGAAATGCCAGGCGGCCGGAAGCGGGTCGATGATCATCGGGCCGACCTCGTCGCGAGATCAGGACTCGACGGCGTGTGCCTTGATCTCAGCGAGAGCTTTATTGAAACCACCACTCGTGAGTGAGGAGCCGCCGACCCGCGAGACCTGGAGGGTATCGATGTCCTTGCCGACCACGACGGCTGCGATGCCGGCGACGAACTCGCCCTGATGCTGCATCGCTGTGGGGTCGGTCGCGTGGCCGGTGACCACGACATCCGTCACGATGTCGCCCTTGAGGGTCATCTCAACGGTGACCGACTCCGTGCCGCTGGGGGCAACGTACGACCCATCGGCGGTGTAGGTGCCATCGGTGTAGACGGCAGAGGTGTCGACCGCCGGGCTGGCGGAGCATCCGGCGAGCGCCCCAGCGACTCCGAGGCCAGCGAATCCGAGGGCGGCAAGGCGGGATGAGCTCAACATGACGGTCAGCCTAGGGCGCTTCGTTGTGACGGCGCTCGACCGGTCGCCCCGAGTATCGTGGAATCGAGCGCGGCATCTCTCGGGCTCCCGCGGGCGGCGTACGTCCCACCCCGAACGAAGGCTTCACCGCTATGTCCGCGCCGTCTGGCGAGCGTTTCCCACTCTTCCGTCTCCTGATCTTGGCGGGAGCGATCTTCGTCTCAGTCTCAAGCGAGTTCTTGCCGACCGGTCTCCTTCCCGACATTGCGGAAGGACTTCAGGTCTCCGAGTCTCGCGTGGGCCTTCTGGTCTCGCTGTTCGCGTTCACCGTGGTCGTCAGCACGGCGCCCCTCACGTTGCTCACGCGTCGGTTCTCCCGCAAATGGTTGTTGGTCGTGCTGTTGGGGGTCTTCGCGATCGCGAACGTCGCCGCCGCCGTGGCACCGACCTATGAGCTGCTTGCTGGCGCTCGCATCCTGGGCGGGCTCGCACACGGTCTGTTCTGGGCGGTTGCCAGCCCCTACATCGCCCTACTCGTGGATCCAACGCAACTCGCTCGCGCCGTCTCAGTGACGACCGGCGGGGGAGCGTTCGCCTTCATCTTCGGGGTCCCTTTGACAGCCGCGATCGGCCACGCGCTCGGGTGGCGGTTGGCGTTTGCGGTGATGGCAGGACTCGTCGTGGTGTTCGCCGTTCTCACGGTCATCTTCTTGCCGCCCGTCGAACACCGGGTGCCGACACAGTTCACTGCAACTGGCTCGATCGTTGTCCCCGCGAAGGATCGCTCGGTCTTCGCCCTGGCTATTGTTGCGGTGACAGTCCTGCTGATCGCCACCGGACACAACCTCTTCTACACGTACATCGCCCCATGGTCGATCGCTGTGGCGGGAGTGCCCGCCGATCTGGTCAGCCTGCTGCTGCTGTTCTACGGGGTCGCCGGCGGTCTTGGTGTCGTGATCGCGGGACTGTTCGGCGACCGTTTCCCGCGCCTCGTGCTCAACCTCATGGCCGTCAGCCTCGTCGTGTGCATCGTGCTCACGTCACTCTTGGCGCGGGGTCTGGTGCCGGCGATTGTCGTCATGATGCTGTGGGGCGCTTCCTTCGGCGGCCTTCCGGCGATGTTTCACACCCGCGCCCTGCACAGCGCTTCGGCTCGGATCCGCGATCTCAGCGGTGCTGTCGTCACCACCGCGTTCAACAGCGCGATCGGGCTGGGCGCGCTGCTGGGCGGCGTCGTGCTCGACGAGTTGGGGATCGCCGTCATCCCCTGGGTCGCGGCCGCCGTGGTCTCGGTTGGGGTCGTCTGGGTACTCGCTACCGACCGTGCGCGGATCGCCGCTCACCCTGGGGATGGTCGACGTGGCTGAACCGATGAACTCGACCCGGATGCCGTGGCTGGTCGCGATCGACCTGCAGAAGATCTTCGCGCACCCCTCGAGCCCCTGGGCCGCGCCCGACTATGAGCGCGCAGCATCCGGGGTTGCCCGTCTGGCGCCCGCATTCC
>JBDTNW010000297.1:0-3032 GCA_039933575.1 Pseudolysinimonas sp.
GCCGTCGGCACTCGGCACCCACAGCACGATGTCGGCGAACGCCAGGTCGGCCAGCAACTGCCCGTCGGCAACCAGCAGGTGCAGCCACTCGACGTCGGCAGCGGAGCGATGCTGCGCGAGCATCAGCTCCGAGAGGGTGGACACCGCACCAAGGTTACCCGCGGGCGGTGCGCCTCCAGTCGCGACTGGTCAGCGGCGAAGATCGGATGCCAGCTTGCGGATGACACCCCGCGCGGCCGAGCGCGGAGCGACTTCGGGCAGACTGCGGCCGCTCAGTAGTGCCCCATCGAAAGACGCCGGATCCCACGGGATGAGGTGGGTCGGAGTCACGCCGCCGAACCGTTCGAGCGTCGAGCGCACCTGGCCACCAGGATCGAGGCCGATCGCACCGGACCGCACTTTGTTCGCCACGACCAGCACGCGATCTGGGGTGGTGTGCTCGACGACCGTCGCATAGCCGCGCAGGAAGCGGGCGAGCCCCACCGGATCGGCCGCCGCAACCGCGATCACGCGATCGGCACGGCGCAGCACTTCGAGGGTCGCTCCATTGCGCCGCGGCGCCGCGACGTCGCTCATCAGTTCTTCGTCCTCTTCGAGGGCGGCCGCAACATCAACAATCGTGATCTGCGCCCAGGTGCGCACGATGTCGAGGACCCCGGAGACGCGCTCGGCCGTGAGTTCGGGCCACCGCGACGGTCGCCCGAGTCCGGTCAGCACGCGGAATCCACCGCGGTGCGACGACGCGACCCGGTCGAGTTCGGCGAGCGTCAACGATCCGGTGCCGGCCAGACGGCAGGCAGCCGCAAATCCAGGGGCCTCGTCGAGCAACCCGAGCGATGGGGCGACCGAGGCGCCGTGGGTGTCGGCGTCGGCGAGAGCGACCGAGACTCCCGCGGCGGCGAGTTCTCCGGCGAGTGCGATTGCCAGCGACGTGCGCCCCGGGGCACCGCCAGCGCCCCAGACCGCAACGACGATCCCGCGACTCGTGAGTGCCGTTGGCGTGACGGGCGGCGTGACGGGCTTCGCGACGCGACGAGCTGCACCCTCGGCGATCTCCTCCGCAGTCGGGGCCGCACGCGGGGCGACAACCGGAACCGTCGCGCGCACAGGGATGCCGCTGCCGGGGGTCAGCAAAGTCCAGGCGGGCGGTCCGGGCACCGGGTCGACAACCCCGAGCCCTGCGGCAAACTTGCGCTCGCGAGGAGTGTCACCGACCACGACGAGCCGCACGCCGTGCGCGTCGCAGGCCGCGACCAGTCGGGCGCTCAGGTGTGGCGCGGAGGCCGCGGCGATCACGACTTCGGGCTTCGCGACGGCGATCCGCGGCGCGAGAGCGTCGGCATCCGGAACCTCCGCCACCACCCGGTGCCCATACCGCGTCGCCTCGGCGCCGAGACGGTCGACATCGGCGACCGGAAGCGCGAGGCCGACGTCGGTCATCGCGACCCCAGCGGGATGCCGGCCGGCACAACCGCGAGCGCGTCGCCGTTCGCGATCGCCTGCAACAATCGCGCGACCCGGGTGCGCAGCACGAGCACTTCGACCGTGGCCGAACTCGATCCACCCCCGGCGATCAGCGTCTGATCTTCGATCACCCGCACGCCGGCCGCCTGCGCCGCCAGCACCACCGGAGTGCCGATCTCGCCCTGCTCGAGCCGTGCCGTTCCCCAGACGTCGACGAGCGAACCCGGTTCGACGACCGTGCTGACCGGCCCGGAGAGTTGCAGCACGAGCGAGGTGGCCCGCACCCCGTCGGTGCTGCCAGCCGCAGAGAGCGGGATGAGTTGGCCGGCGGCGACGGCTTGGGCGATGACGAACCCACCGACGGGGATCGACCCTTGCGCGAGGTAGAGGTCTTCAGCGCCGTCGAGGGCGACGCTGCGCTCGACGAGTTCCGCGGCATCCACATGATCGCCCGGGGCGAGAGCGCCCGCGGCGGCGTAGATGACGACCCGCGCATCGGCGGCCGAAACCAGCGCCATCACGGCGACAACCGAGGCAGCGACCAGAACCAGCCCGAGGACGAGTCGGATGTCGAGGGCGAACCGTCGACGTGGCCGGGGCGCGATTGCGGTCATCGGCATCTCCTTCTTCTGGCCCGAACTTCTTGCGTGAACGGCTCATGCTCACCCGGCTCGGGCGACCCGGGCAGAAGTTCTCCACAGCACCCCCTTGAGCTGTGACCCCGGGCGCATAATCGAGGCATGACGGCATCCGACCCCGCCGCACTCGCGCGCTTCCTCACCCTCGCCGACACGGCCGAGGTACTCGCGATCTCGCTGAGCCAGGCCTACGCGCTCGTGCGCTCGGGCGAACTGCCGGCGATCAAGGTGGGCGGCGCCGGGCACTGGCGGGTCGAGACGACCGTGCTGCAGGGCTACATCGACGGCAAGTACGAAGAGAACCGTCGACGCGGGCTCTGGCAGCAGGCGGAGTACGCCGACGTCGCCGAGCTGTTCATCGAGCGCTGAAGCGCCGTCAGAAGCGCAGCACGTCGATCGCGCTGAACGCGACGAGTCGCACCCGCGACACGGCGGCCGTGCGACGGGGCTCACCAACGGGATGCTCGGCGAGGTCGAGGTGATCCCGCCCGACCCGATCGATCGTGCCGTGCACCCGCTCGGCGCCCAGCAGCAGTTCGACGGCGGCCCTGCGACGGCACAGGTCACGCAACACAAACGCGAGCCCGAGACGGGCGGAGAGCGCTGTCGGCGGTTCCGGTGTCGGCTCGACTCGAAGACTGGCGGCGAGTTGTTCCGCGTTCGGCGCGATCGCCGTAAGCGCGGCAAGCGGGATGATCGCCGACCGCAGCTCCCCGGTCGCCAGTTCGCCCGCCACCCAGTCGCGTCCGACTGCCGCTGGAACGATGGCGACGTGCTCGCCGCCTCGCACCATCAACCCGAGCGGTGTGCGCAGCCGGGCGTCTTGGATTGCGCGGATCCGGTCGCGCAAACCGAGCCGGCCTAGGCGCAGGCGCTCCTCCTCCGCGAGAAGGTCGACCTCTTCCGCGCCGAGTTCAGACTCGAGCTGGC
>JBDTNW010000298.1:0-3028 GCA_039933575.1 Pseudolysinimonas sp.
GCGACTCACCTGTGTCTTCTGACGGCGTGCTCGGGGGAGCGGCGACTCACCTGTGTCTTCTGACGGCGTGCTCGGGGGAGCGGCGACTCACCTGTGCGTGCAGCGACTTTCGGCGGGTGGTCGCGGCATCCGACGGGTGCCGGGTTAGCGTGTCGAGGTGAACCCGATGGATCTGATCGTCAGCATCGTGTTCCCGGGCGCCAGCTTGATCCTCGGGCTGTTCGTGCCGCTCGCGGCGGGCATGGCGATCGCCGGTCTTGTCATCGGACTCGTCTCGCAGCGCTGGGGCGGCTTCCTGATCGGGATGCTCCTGCTCGTCGCCTTCGTCGCGCTCGCGCTGCTCGGCCGATCGTGGGCGGTGTCGATCGCCACACCCGAGCAGCTCGTGCAGGGCAATCAGAACGCGGGGATCGTGTTCGGCACGCTCACGCCATTCGGGGTGTTGCTGGGGTTGGTGCTCGTCACCGTCACCCTCGTGCGGCGCTATGTCGGGGGAGCGGTGGCGCGGCGGCGCGACCGTTCGAACTAGAGGACCGCTAGCTTTTCTTCCTCGCCGGGCGAGCCGAGTCCTTCGAGCCCTTCAGGTCAAACGGCCCGGTCGCCCGGTGCAAACCGGGGGTCGTTGGCTGCTCCGGATCGACCACATCGTCCTGCTCCGCCTGATCGCCGACGTCAACTTGTTCTTCCATGCTGTGTCGTCCCATGATCCGCCCTCCCCGGTTTCGAATACCGTACCTGTCTCCGCTGCGAAGCGCTCAAGTTTCGCGACAGCCCCAGGTAGCTTGTCGATAAGGTCGCGCTCATGGCTTTCACGGCGAGCGCTCTCAAAGAAGACGCCATCCGACGCCTCAACGAGATTCTCGGAACGGACGAAGAGATCGGTGTCGGCAGCTCGGTTTCGTCGGCGCTGTTCGACGCTGCGACCGCGCAGCTGGGTCTGTCGAACGATGGCTCGATGCCCGAACGCGGCCGGACTCGGCGTCGAGTACCGCCCGCGAACCGGGGGCGTCTCGGCAGCGCCAACGGAACTCGTGCGCAACTGGGATGCTCTCGACGAAGCCACCCGCGCGCACCAGCGCCTCGAATCCGAACTCGCGGAGGTCGTACGCTCCGCCGGGCACAGCCCCCGCTCCCCTGGGTCTGGTGAGCCCGACTTCGATCTCGCCTGGGAGGTCGACGGCACCGTGATCGTGGCCGAGGTGAAGAGAGCGAATCCCGCGAACCATCGCCAGCAGGCCCGGCTCGCCCTCGGTCAAGTCATCGAATACCGCACACGCCTGTCGGGGATGCACGATTCGGTGAGAGCTGTGGTGTTGCTCGGTGACCCGGTGACTCAGCTCGATCGCGAGATGGGGGCATCTGCCGGCGTACTGATGACCGACCTCAGTTCGCTCGACGAACTGTTCGCCTCGCGGTAGATCGCGACATTCGAGTTCTGATGCACCGCCATGAGTTGCTCGACGTACTCGGGAGCCACCACCCGATTCAGTTCACGCAGCAGGCGCCAGTGATGTTTGACGTTCTCGTTGCGACGGCCGGCGTTCTGCTTGACGACCACGTTCTCGTGCTCTGACTTCTCGATCTCTACCACCAGACTCCGCCGGGCTGAGGCGATCGGCAGCGGCAGCGACGCCAGCGTCGACTTCGACACCGTGATGCCGCCCTCGTAGACCCGCCACCACCAGTAGGCGAGCGACGAGTTGAGAACCACGTAAGCGCGATCCCGCGTCGCCGAGGTCGGAAAGTAGAGGCGGTGCACGTGACCACGATCGAGAGACCGCTTCACCGCCGACAGGAAGTAGCGCGGCGTCATCGGCACGTCGAGGTGGAACGGAGTCCACTCTCGCGAGGTGATGTCGGCCAGCGTGGCCTCGACCGCCACCATCTCTTGGTGAAGCGGCACCAGATCGGCCCCGACCTTGGGGAAGGCGCGCTCAGCATCCGGTTGCAGAGGCGAGAGGAAGTCATCCGCTCGCTCGAACAGCTCCGCCCTCTCGTGCGAGCGCCAGCGCAGCAGCGGGGTGATGCGGTGCCGGTTGGGCACCGGCTGCTCGCCGTCACCATCACCGCTGACCCGCGCGGTGCCGACGAGCACCGCCGCTCGGGTTGAGTTCACCCGGTTGGTGTTGTGCGACCCGAACTTGAAGCCGCGAAACACGTTGTCGGGAACGTTGTCGAAGCAGTAGATATCCATCGTCGTCAGCCGCCGAACGAGAAGCTGGCGGAAGGTCGTGAACTTGACCCCGGTCGTGAAACTCTGCGGGCAGATCGCCACGATGCCTCGACGTTCGCGGTCGCCGGCGCGCAGCATCCGTTCGATGAAGTACGCGTAAAGGTCGCGTGACTCGGCAGATGCGAACCGGTCGTCACGCGGGACGACGACGTACGGCGGATTGAGGATCGCGTAGTCGTACTCGGGAAGCTCGTCGGTGAGGGCGTCGGCCACTCGCGAATGCCCGGCGACAGCGAGGTAGATCGGACGCTCGCGTTCGAACTCGACAGTGAGCAACACGCAGGCGATCAGCAGGGCGAGCGGGTCACGGTCGACGAGAACCAGCGAGGTCGCGACGAACCGGTCGGGATCGGGTTGCTCGCGCGCGAGCCAATACGAGAGGTTGCCGACGCCGCAGCATGGGTCGATCCAGACACCGGCCGGAAAACGCGCGACACGCGCGGCGAGAAACTGCGCGACGTCGTCGGGGGTGAAGAACTGGCCCGACGACTTGCGACTGCCGCGGTCGACGTGCGCCAGTGAGAACTCGTAGAGCACCCCGATCTCACTCATCGTGAGGCCGTCGAGAAGATCGTCGGCGAAGGCCGCATCCCGTAGTGGCAGATCGTCGAGGATCGCCGTCAGCGACGGAAGTGCTCGAGAGACGGCGGCGGCGGATGCGGCGACCCGGGACGCATGAGTGGCGACGAGCGAATGCCAGGTGCTCTGGATGCCGCGGGATTCGATCGACTCGGCAACAAGTTCTGCACGTGCGAAGAGCAGGCGCCGGGTCACCCCCTCACCGTAGAACGCACC
>JBDTNW010000299.1:0-2998 GCA_039933575.1 Pseudolysinimonas sp.
GTCAGCGTCATCGAGATGACGAGTGCGTCGTTTTCGTCATCCCAGGCGAGGTCGTAGATCAGCCCGAGATCGACGATGTTGACGCCGAGCTCGGGGTCGATGACATCTTTGAGGCCCTCTTCGACCTGGTCGAAGAGTTTCGGCTCGAGTGCGATCGGCACGCGCAGTCCTTTCGTCAGGTCCGACGTTACGCCGTGGCGGTCAGGTAGCGGTCGTAGCCCTCGTTCTCGAGGCGCTCGGCAAGCTCGGGGCCGCCCTCTTCTGCGACCCGGCCGTCGACGAAGACATGCACGAAATCGGGCTTGATGTACCGCAAGATGCGCGTGTAGTGGGTGATCAGCAGGATGCCGAGCCCCGTGTTGTCGTGGGCGCGATTGACGCCCTTCGACACGATCTTCAACGCGTCAACATCCAGGCCGGAGTCCGTCTCGTCGAGCACCGCAAAACGGGGCTTGAGCAGTTCGAGCTGCATGATTTCGTGGCGCTTCTTCTCGCCGCCCGAGAAGCCCTCGTTTACGTTACGCGCGGCGAATGCCGGGTCGATCTTGAGGGCGTTCATGGCATCCTTCAACGTCGGACCCCAGGTGCGGATCGGCGGCGCTTCGCCATCAATTGCCGTCTTCGCAGTGCGCAGGAAGTTGGCGACGGTGACTCCGGGAATCTCGACCGGGTATTGCATCGCCAGAAACAGCCCGGCGCGCGCGCGCTCGTCGACCGTCATCGACAGCACGTTCTCGCCATCCAGTTCGATCGAGCCGCCATCGACCTTGTAGCGGGGGTGCCCGGCGATCGTGTAGGCGAGGGTCGACTTGCCCGAGCCGTTGGGCCCCATGACGGCGTGGATCTCGCCCTGCCCGATGGTCAGGTCGACACCCTTGAGGATGGGCTTCTTGACGCCGTCGGCCTCGATCGAGACCTGCAGATCCTTGATGACGAGCGACGAGCGGGCTGGGGTGCTCATGAGATCTTTTCTCCGATGTAGACGTAGCCGTCGATAATCTCGACGGCGAATACGGGCACCGGCTCGAAGGCCGGAAGAGTGAGGGGCTTGCCGGTCGTCAACTCGAACTTGGAGCCGTGCGCCCAGCATTCGAGGGTGCCGTCTTCGACGAAACCCTCCGATAGTGAGACGTCGCCGTGCGTGCAGACGTCTCCGAGTGCGTGCACAACGCCGGCCGAATCCATCACAACCGCAATCTGGGTGCGGCCAACGGTGACCCGCTTGGCGGTCGAGGTCGACAGATCGGCGACGGCGCAGACCTTGGTACTCATGCTGCACTCTCCAGTTCGGCGATCAGAGCCTCGACGAGGCGGGCCTGCAGCGTCGGCTCCGGGATGCGGTGCACGACTTCGAGCAGGAAGCCCAGCACGACAAGGCGGCGGGCCTCCGCTTCGGGAATGCCGCGGGACTGCAGGTAGAACAGGTGCTCGTCGTCGAATCGGCCGGTGGCGCTGGCGTGACCAGCACCGACGATGTCACCGGTCTGAATCTCGAGGTTGGGGATGCTGTCCGCCCGAGTGCCCTCAGAGAGCACGAGGTTGCGGTTCTGCTCGTAGGTGTCAGTGCCGGTCGCCTTCGGACCGATGAGCACGTCACCGACCCACACTGTGCGTGCGCCCTCGCCGTTGAGCGCACCCTTGTAGGTCACCCGACTGCGCGTGTGCGGAGCGTCATGATGCACGTACACCCGCTGCTCGAGGTGCTGGCCGGCATCAGCGAAGTAGACGCCAAGCAGTTCGGCCTCGGAACCTTCTTCGGCGAGGTGGGCGGACGGATTGACCCGCACGATCGCGCCCCCAAGAGAGACCACGATGTGCGTGAGTTTGGCATCCTTGCCGATGCGAGCGAAGTGGCTGGCCAGGTGGCGGGCGTCAGCATCCCACTCCTGGAGGCTGACAACGGTGAGGTCGGCGCCGGCGGCCACGAGAATCTCGACGTTCTCGCTGAGGCTCGCACTCCCCCGGCTGTCGAGCACGACGAGTCCTGATGCGTTTGCTACGGCCTCGATGACGACGTGCGCTGCCTTGGGGGCAGAACCCAGCGCGGCTCGAGTCACCGTGAGCGGGCCTGCAGCGCCCGAAACCGAAATGCTCAACGCTTTCTCGAAGGTGCTCCACCCGTTCGCGGCGGCACGCTCTTCGGGAATTCCTGCCGCACCGACGCGCGCATCGCTGCGATCGATCCACTCGACCGCCGTGCCCTCGACCTCGGGATACTGGATGACGTACGGCGAACCGTCGAGGTCACCGTCGATCAGATCGCGCAGCTCCTTAACCGGAGACAGCTTCCATTCCGACTCCCAGCCCTCGACAGCCGGGAAAGCGTCGCGGTCGGTGGAGGTGAACCGCTCAGAACGGGTTTGAACGGGAACGAAGGGACCGTCGCTGTGCGCGACGATTCCGAGCCGCTGTGCCGTGGTGTCCGGGGCGACTTCGGTGCTCGCGGCCACTACCCGACCGAGCCTTCCATGCTCATTTCGATGAGCTTGTTGAGTTCCAGGGCGTACTCCATCGGGAGTTCGCGTGCGATGGGCTCGATAAACCCGCGCACGATCATCGCCATTGCCGCGTCTTCGGCCATGCCGCGCGACATCAGGTAGAAGAGCTGCTCTTCGGAAACTCGCGAGACGGTGGCCTCGTGGCCGAGCTGCACGTCATCCACGCGGATGTCGATCGCCGGGTAGGTGTCGGAGCGCGAGATCCCGTCAACCAGCAGGGCGTCACAGCGCACGGTGTTCGCCGAGTGGTGGGCGTTCTCGCCCATCCGAACCTCACCGCGGTAGCCGGCACGCCCGCCGCCGCGCGCGATGGACTTCGAGACGATCGAGGAGGTCGTGTTCGGCGCGAGGTGGATCATCTTGGCGCCGGCATCCTGGTGCTGTCCCGGCCCCGCGAACGCGACCGACAGGGTTTCACCCTTGGCGTGCTCGCCGACGAGGAAGATCGACGGGTACTTCATCGTCACCTTGGAGCCGATGTTGCCGTCGATCCATTCCAT
>JBDTNW010000300.1:0-2986 GCA_039933575.1 Pseudolysinimonas sp.
GCCGTGAGCGCTGGCCTCCTGCTACTGCTGGTCGCGTGCGCTGCCACCGCGACCCTCCCCTCCGCCGCCCCCACCGGATCGGGCACGGCAACCCCGACCGATTCGACTTATCCGGCGGATGCCGTGGTGCTCGACCCGACACACGACTACGGGGATCGCTACGCGGACGGCATCCTTCCCGTCGGTGACGAACACTGGTCGCTGACTGACCCGGCGGCCGGCACCGTCTACCTCTGTCGCGACAACTTCGTACCTGACGCCCAAGCCGGAGCGCAGACTCGTGGTCCGTGGTTCGTGAACGGCAACACCGAGTACGACCTCGCGTTGAAGCCAGCGATCCAGGGGTCGATCACCTGGGACGGTTCACTCTCCGTGGACGTGACCGGAGATTTCCGGACCATCACCACCAACGACCTCCCCGATCACCACACCGGAGTTTTCCCGGTCGCGCGGGACGATCCGGCGAAGGTTTACGACGCCAACCCCAACACGATCTCGGCGCAAGACCTGACCTACCGGCTCACGGCATCCCCCTCTTATGGTTCGCCGCAGTGCATGGGCGGCGAGGCCGGCGTGATGCTCACCGGGGTCGCGCTGTTCAACGGATTCGACGCGGGGGGTCGGGATGCCGGCGCCTGGGAGGTGCAAGATTCCTGCGACGGCCACCCGCAAAACCACGGCGAGTACCACTACCACACGCTCTCTTCCTGCATCCCGGAGATCGGCGTCGACACCGTGATCGGCTGGGCGCTCGACGGATTCCCGATCACCGGGCCGACAGTGGCTGACGGGAACGTGTTGACGACGGCAGACCTCGACGCCTGCCACGGGTTGGTGTCGTCGGTGCTGATCGACGGGGTCGCCACGACGACCTACCACTACGTGATGACGCAGGACTTTCCGTACTCGGTGTCGTGCTTCCGTGCCGCCCCGGTGCAGACCGGCCCCGGGCACTGACGCCGATCGGCCGGCGCCGCGCGTCAACCTTTTCTGCACCCAGAGACGTCGAGAAGGCATGACGCAAACTTGTCTCACCAGCTCGGCTTCTCGCACTAGCAGAGCCACCCGCGCAAGATCCCTCGCAGCCATTGCCGCCGTCGGGGCCATCCTGACCTCGGCCCTACTGGCCGGCTGCGCGCCGTTGCCAGGAAACGGCAGCGGCCAGCCCGGCAGCGAACCGTCGACCGTACCGGCGGTGCCGGATCCTTCGACCGTGCATCACAGCGACGACCCGACTCCGGACCCGGTTTCGACGCCGCTGCCCGACGACGTTTTTCTCCGTGTCACCGGAACAGCTACCAACCCCAATGGCGCGGCGCTCACATTTAGCTACGACATCTTCTGGCTCTCGACGGATGACGGGGCTACGGCGGGTTATCTCGAAAGCCTCGGCGATGCCTGCCCCGGGCTTGCTGCCGCGCGAGCGACCACGCCGGAGTACGGCCTTGGCTATTTTTGGAACAGCACACTGACCTCGACGGGAAATGCGCTCGGCGCTGGGTCGGCGATCGCACCGATTGCGGGCGGTCAATTTGCGGTAGGAGTCGGCGACAACCTGATCAGTCAGACCGTCCCGGGTTGTCGCAGCCTAGTGACCGGGCCTGGTACGGCCGAATTCATCGACTGGGAATCATCGTGGCTCGATGAAAACTACATCTCGAAGATGATCGACCAGAGCTTCTTCGGCATCTCCAATATCGATGGAGAAAATCAGGTAACCATCAGCAACTGCCACGTGTACTTCTCAGACCGTTCGCTCTGGATTCAGCGCGACTACCCCAACTGGATTTCCCACGCCGATGCCAACACCTGTGGCGTCAGCGACCGCGACTCCTGAGGCTGAACCACAGCCCGATCCACGGATTGCGGCGCAGGTCGCGCTCGAGGTCCGCCGACGCCGGGGTCGGCTCAGGGCGCGACCCGGCCACCCGCCTCGAACGCCGCATGAGTGAGGGGCATCAGCGGCGCCCACAGCGCCTCCATCGACTCGGCGACCATCTCGATCTCACGCTGAGGGAACGACGGAAAGTGCGACTCGGGCCGCTTGGTGCGCAGCGACAGGAAGTTCATCAGTGATCGGGCGTTCATCGTCACGTACATCGACGAGTACATCGACAACGGCAGAACTGTGCGCGCCACCTCGCGGGCGACGCCGGCATCCAACTGCTTCTGGTATTCGGCGTAGGCGAACGTCGCGACGGCCTTGCCCGAGGTGACGGCGAGTTCGGTCTGCTCGGGGGTTCCGGGGATGAAGTCGTAGGCGCCGGCCTTGCCGATCTGCACGAGGTTGCGCTCGGGGCCGGGCACGTAGAAGACGGGACGCATCTCGCGGTAACGGCCCGACTCCTCGTTGTAGGAGGCGATGCGATGGCGCATGAACTCCCGAAACACGAACAGCGGAGCCTGCACGTAGAAGGTCATCGAGTTGTGCTCGAACGGCGACCCGTGCCGGTCACGCATCAGGTAGTTGATCAGACCCTGGTCTTTCGACCCGGCCTCGACCCCGGAGGCTGCGTCACCGAGGGTCTGCTCCCCCATCGTCGACACCCGTGCGGCGAACACGACGTCCGAGTCGTGGGCGCTGGAACGCACCAACTCGACCGTCATATCGGAACGGAACTGGATTTCGTACGCGGGGTTCGGCTCGGACACGGCCCTCACGATATCTGCCCCTCGACCGGTGACGCCGCCAGACACACACGTAGGCTCGACTCATGGCACTCACTTCTGAAGCGACGACGCTGTGGTTCGGCGATCTCACCAGCGGCTCGGGCACAACGAGTCTCGATTCCTCGGATGCCGGGGAGTTTCCGGTCAGTTGGCAAGCCCGTTCCGAGGGCGTAGCGGGACGCACCAACCCCGAAGAGCTGCTCGGCGCGGCCCATTCGGCCTGCTACTCGATGGCCTTCTCGAACGCCCTCGGCAAAGCCGGCCATGCGCCCGAGAGCCTGCAGGTCACCGCCGCCGTCACGTTCCAGCCCGGTGA